>NZ_JAJEQN010000048.1:0-26546 GCF_020687335.1 Anthropogastromicrobium aceti | reverse complement strand
CCATATAAAATTGCTATTCTGTCTGAATGCAAGCATTCACAGAAAGCAATTTTGCATGGCTCTGAATAGTTACAATTTATTTTATATATTTGTTAATAAAATCAAAAACGGTATCCCAATAGCTTTCGCCAAGAAGATAAAGTGAGTTAGCGTGGGTAGCACCTTTTGCTGTAAGCATTTGCTTGTTTGTGCCAGGTTTTGCTTCATAAAGCTCATTCATCATAGAATATGGGATAAAGTCATCTGCTGTTCCATGAATAAAAAGCATAGGCTTTTCGCATTTAGATACAGCAGTAAGTGAGCTTGCTTCTTTAAAATCATAGCCTGCCTTGTTAGATGCAATCAGGCTTGCAGTCTGCATCAGCGGAAATTCCGGAAGATTGAAGCGAAGCTTTAATTCATTTGCAAATATTTCCCAGGTGCTTGTATAGCCGCAGTCCTCAACAAATACTTTTACATTTTCAGGAAGTGTTTCACCAGAGGTCATCATGACAGTTGCAGCGCCCATGGAGACACCGTGCAGCACAATTTGGGCATCAGGGTCCTGCTCAATGATCCAGTTGATCCATGAGATAATATCGAGGCGGTCAAGCCAGCCCATACCGACATAATTGCCCTCGCTTTTTCCACAGGCGCGAAGGTCAGGTGCTACTACCTGATAGCCATTCTCATAGTAGCGCTGTGAAAACTCTGTCATTGAATTGTGATCGCAGCGGTAGCCGTGAATCACAATGGCCCAAAGGTGATCGCTGGCAGCAGCTTCATTTTTGTAGTATGCACCATAAAGATTTAAATTGTCATTTGACAAAATGGTAATATCTTTGGCAGGATGAGCCTCTTCAAAAAGGGCGGCTGAAAGACCCATTTGTTTTTTGGCATCATTTATGATTGTCTCTGCGTCAGCACTTTTTTGGGCTTCAATATTTGCGTCAGCATCATCAGAAACTGTACGGTTTCCACCGTCGCCGCCACGGCCGATAGCGTAGTTGACAAGATAATTTCCAGCAAAAAAATCTGTGGCAGAGGCCAAAACGACAACTGCGCCGCCAATTCCGGCAGCAGCTTTTTGTATAGCAGATAATTTATTGATATGTTTTTTCATTAAAGCTTAATGTCCTTTCAGTTAATGCGTTAATTATTGTAACAAAATCAGCTTGAAAATGCAATCGAAGGTTATGAAGAGTTGATTAAAATTCATTGAAAAAAAGTAAAATCAATTGTGTATAACATGAAATATGTGGTAAAATAAAAGAAAGGAAATTAAAATAAAAAAAACGGAGGTTTATTATGAAGGTTACAAGAGCGGCAAGTATACCGCTTGTTACGCATGATCCATATTTTTCAATCTGGTCATCCAGTGACCATTTATATGATACGGATACTGTTCACTGGACTGGTAAGCGCCAGCAGATTCGAGGATATTTGACTGTGGATAAAACTGTATATTGTTTTATGGGAGATAAGGAATTTCACCAAATATTACCTCAGATATCATTGGACGTGACAGCTACTGCGACAACATATACATTTGAAAACGATAAGGTGCGATTATGCTGTCGTTTTACGTCACCGCTTATTCTGAGTGATCCATTGCTTGTATCAAGGCCGTGTACATATATTGATTTTATGGTTGAGAAAAAGAATGCGGACAATGTACAGCTTGATTTTATTGTATCAGCTGATCTTGTGCGCCAAGAAAAGGACGAAGTGGCAGGCTTTGCTGGAACTTTTAAGCAGGAATTTTCCTACGCGTTTATGGGACGTATGCGTCAGCAGCCGCTTGGAAGCAGCGGTGATCATACGACAATTGACTGGGGTTATGTGTATCTTGCAGGAAATGATAAAAGCACGATTACATATGATGCAGCAAATGAAACAATTCGCTGTCAGGCAGCAAATTTAAATGGTCAGACTACACTTATTCTGGCATATGATGATCTTGCATCAATCAATTATTTCGGAGAGTGGAGAAAGGCGTACTGGACAACAAAATATAAGACAATTCTGGAAGCAATTTCAGCTGCCTTTGCAGATCAGAAAAAGGTTTGCAAGCAGGCATCAGAAATAGATTGTGAGATAGAAGCGAAGGCGAAAAAGATTGGCGGCGATGAGTATGCATTTTTATGTGTTATGAGCTATCGTCATGCTATTGCAGCGCACAAGCTGATCACAGATGAAGATCAGAATTTAATTTTTCTCTCAAAGGAAAATGATTCTAATGGTTGCATTGGAACTGTTGATGTAAGTTATCCGTCAGTGCCGTTATTTATGCTTTATAATACAGAATATGTTAAGGGAATGTTGCGCCCAATTTTTAGATTTGCAGACTGTGATGTGTGGACGTATGATTTTGCACCTCATGATGTAGGACGCTATCCATATGCGTGGGGGCAGGTATATGGCCGCTCAGATGAGGAAAATAGGCGTTTTCGCTCAGACAATCAATTTGTGTACCCGCCTTACTATATGTATCCGTCAGAAAGTAATGTATATGGTTTGCGTGATCAGATGCCTGTAGAGGAATGTGGAAATATGCTTATTATGACGGCAATGGTTTGCCGTATGGAGCAAAATGTTTCTTTTGCACTGCCATATATGGAAACATTAAAAAAATGGCGTGAATACCTGATACGTTATGGTGCAGATCCGGGTGAGCAGTTGTGTACAGATGATTTTGCCGGTCATCTTTCACATAATACAAACCTTTCTGTGAAAGCGATTATGGGAATCGAAGGATATGCTCAGATAGCAGCTTTGGCAGGTGAAAAAGATGAGGCAAAGAAGTACCATAAGATAGCAGCAGATATGGCATCAGACTGGGAAAAGCGCGCAAAAGCCGACGATCATTATCAGCTTGTATTTGGAGAAGGAAAAAAAGATACCTGGAGCTTAAAATATAACCTGATTTGGGACAAGCTGTGGAAGAGCGGACTGTTTTTGGATGAGGTGTATGAAAAGGAGATTGCTTATTATAAAAAGAAAGCAAACCGATATGGAACACCGCTTGATAGCAGAGCAGCTTATACAAAGAGTGACTGGATTCTTTGGTGTGCAGCGATGGACAATACAGCAGCACTTATACAGCCGGTGGCAGCATATTTGAAGGAAACAAAGACACGAGTGCCATTTTCAGACTGGTATCAGACTGATAGTGGAAGGTATTGCTATTTTATTGCTCGAAGTGTTCAGGGCGGCATTTTTATGCCAATGCTGGCAGAGCAAATTAAATAAATAGAATAGGAGACAACATGGAAAAGGCAAAAGTTTATTTTACTGATTTTAGAACATCAAATGGAGTTGGACTCCCGGAAAAGCTAAAAAGATTGTGCCGTAAGGCAGGTCTTCAAACAATGGATCTTGAAAATAAGTTTGTAGCGATCAAGATGCATTTTGGTGAGCTGGGAAATATTGCATATCTGCGTCCTAATTATGCAAAGGCAGTAGCAGACCTTGTTAAGGAAGCCGGCGGAAAGCCATTTTTGACAGACTGCAATACTTTGTATCCTGGTTCTAGAAAAAATGCATTGGAGCATTTAGATTGTGCGCAGGAAAATGGATTTAATGAAATAACAACAGGATGTCATGTTATTATCGGAGATGGTCTTCGCGGTACAGATGATTGTATTGTTCCTGTTGAGGGCGGTGTATATTGCAAGGAAGCGTACATCGGAAGAGCTGTTATGGATGCAGATGTGTTTATTTCACTGACGCATTTTAAAGGTCATGAATCAACAGGTTTTGGAGGAGCACTGAAAAATATCGGTATGGGATGCGGAAGCCGTGCAGGAAAGATGCATCAGCACAGTCAGGGAAAGCCAGTTGTAAATGCAGATCTTTGCAGATGCTGTAAGCGCTGTGCAAAGGAATGTGGATCAGATGCGATTTTCTTTGATACAGGAAAGGCTGTAATTCATGAGGATATTTGTAAGGGCTGCGGACGCTGTATCGGTGCCTGTTCATTTGATGCAATTCATAATCCAAATGATAATGCAAATGAAATTTTAGGATGCAAGATTGCAGAGTATACAAAAGCAGTTGTAGATGGTCGTCCTCATTTTCATATAAGTTTGATTGTAGATGTTTCTCCAAACTGTGACTGTCATCCAGAAAATGATGCGGCTATTCTGCCAAATATCGGTATGTTTGCATCATTTGATCCGGTAGCGTTAGATCAGGCATGTGCAGATGCATGTCTTAAGGCAGATCCAATGCCAAACTCTCAGCTATCAGATAATCTTGCAAAACCAGATTGGCATCGTCATCATGATCATTTTATGGATTCCAATCCGAATGTGCGTTGGAAGGAAACGCTGGAACATGCAGAAAAGATTGGACTTGGAAATAGAGAGTATGAATTAATTAAATTTTAAAGAAAACCGCGGTGATTTCGTTCACCGCGGTTTTTTTGAAGAAATTTAGTTTTTATAATTTAGTTCTTATCGCAGATCATGCTGTGAATCTCCTGAAGAGATTTTACATCAGAATCAGAATGCTGCTGAACATAGTGGATACCCTTTGCGGTAGCTCTTGCTGCAGCGATTGTAGTCATGTAAGGAATCTTGCCCTTGATAGCTGCCTTACGCAGGTAACTGTCATCGTGAGCGCTGTCCTTACCAACTGGTGAGTTAACGATCAGATCAATCTTTCCATTAGTGATAAGGTCTAAGATATTTGGACGGCCTTCCTGAAGCTTATTAACACGCTCAGCTGGAATGCCGGCTTCATTAATCAGTCTGCAGGTGCTTTCTGTCGCCAGAATCTTAAATCCACACTCATGGAAGAGCTTTCCAATCTCAACAACTTCATCCTTGTCCTTGCGGTTTACAGAAATAAGAACAGTTCCAGAAAGTGGGAGAGATGTCTGAGTAGCTTCTTGTGCCTTGTAGAATGCTTCTCCATAGTAGGTAGAAAGACCAAGTACCTCACCAGTAGAACGCATCTCCGGTCCGAGCAGAGGGTCAACCTCTGGGAACATGTTGAATGGGAATACAGCTTCCTTAACACCATAGTAAGGAATGCTCTGCTCCTTTAACATTGGAACTGGTGACGGACGTCCTGTCAGCTCAGAGGTAATGATATCAGTTGCAATCGGAACCATGCGGATATTACATACCTTAGAAACAAGCGGAACGGTACGAGATGCACGTGGATTTGCTTCAAGTACATAAACCTTACCGTTTTCGATTGCATACTGCATGTTCATAAGACCCTTTACATGCATTTCCTCAGCGATCTTTCTGGTGTATTCCTTAATGGTTTCAACATTTTCAGGTGTAATGTGAACAGAAGGAATGATACATGCTGAGTCACCGGAGTGAATACCAGCAAGCTCAATATGCTCCATTACAGCTGGAACGAATGCGTGTGTACCATCACTGATTGCATCAGCCTCACACTCAAGTGCATGATTTAAGAAGCGGTCAATCAGAATCGGGCGGTCTGGTGTTACGCCAACAGCTGCCTTCATATAGCTTGTCAGGTTCTCGTCATCGTAAACAACCTCCATACCACGTCCACCAAGAACGTAGGAAGGACGAACCATAACAGGATAACCAATTCTTTTTGCGATTGCAAGAGCTTCATCTACAGTAGTAGCCATACCAGACTCTGGCATTGGAATCTCTAACTTGTCCATCATAGCACGGAACAGGTCGCGGTCCTCAGCAAGATCAATAACTGCAGGAGAGGTTCCCAGAATCTTTACACCATTTTTCTCAAGCTGTGCAGCTAAGTTTAATGGAGTCTGTCCACCGAACTGAGCGATAACGCCAACCGGCTTTTCCTTCTTGTAGATGCTTAAAACATCTTCAAGTGTTAATGGCTCAAAGTACAGCTTATCAGATGTATCGTAGTCTGTAGAAACGGTTTCTGGATTACAGTTTACAATAATAGTTTCAAATCCAAGCTTCTTTAAAGCAAGAGATGCATGAACGCAGCAATAATCGAACTCAATACCCTGACCAATACGGTTTGGACCACCGCCAAGAATCATAATCTTTGGCTTATCGCTATTTACTGGGTTCTTATCTGGTGCATTATAGGTAGAGTAGTAGTATGCGCTGTCCTTTGTACCGCTTACATGAATACCTTCCCAAGCTTCTTCAACGCCAAGCTCGATGCGGCGATTGCGAACATCATCTTCAGATACAGCAAGAAGCTGGCTTAAATATTTATCTGAGAAACCATTCTTCTTTGCAGAGATAAGCTGTGCATTAGATGGAAGCGCACCCTTGCATGCAAGCAGTGCTTCTTCTTCATCAACAAGCTCCTTCATCTGCTCGATGAAATACTTCTTTACCTTTGTAATCTCAAAGATTTCATCAACAGTGGCACCCTTTCTAAGTGCTTCATACATGATGAAATGACGTTCACTTGATGGTGTAATTAAGAGCTTTAACAAATCTTCCTTTGTCTTTGCATTGAAGTCCTTTGCAAAGCCAAGACCATAGCGGCCAATCTCAAGGCTTCGGATTGCCTTCTGGAAAGCTTCTTTGTAAGTCTTTCCGATACTCATAACTTCACCAACAGCGCGCATCTGTGTGCCAAGCTTATCCTGAACACCCTTAAACTTCTCAAATGCCCAGCGAGCAAACTTGATAACAACGTAGTCACCGTCTGGAACATATTTATCAAGAGTGCCATACTTTCCACATTCAATATCCTTTAAGGTCAGTCCGGCTGCCAGCATAGCAGAAACAAGAGCAATCGGGAAACCAGTTGCCTTAGATGCAAGAGCGGAAGAACGAGAAGTTCTTGGATTGATCTCAATGACAACGATACGATCACTAACAGGGTCATGAGCGAACTGCACGTTTGTACCACCAATTACACGTACGGAGTCAACGATGCGATAAGCCTGCTCCTGAAGACGCGCCTGAAGCTCCTTGGAAATGGTAAGCATTGGAGCAGCACAGAAGGAATCACCTGTATGAACACCAAGAGGGTCAATATTTTCAATGAAACATACAGTGATCATGTTTCCTTCTTCATCACGAACAACCTCTAACTCAAGCTCTTCCCAACCAAGAATGGACTCCTCAACAAGAACCTGGCCTACAAGACTGGCCTGAAGACCTCTTGCACAAACGGTCTTTAACTCTTCCTTGTTGTATACAAGACCACCGCCGGCACCTCCCATTGTGTAGGCAGGACGAAGAACAACTGGATAGCCAAGCTTATCAGCAATTGCGAGTGCCTCATCAACTGAATAGGAAACTTCACTGCGTGCCATTTCAATGCCGATCTCATTCATTGATTTTTTAAATTCAATACGATCCTCACCACGTTCAATAGCATCAATCTGAACACCGATTACCTGAACGTGATATTTGTCCAGAATGCCCTCTTTTGCAAGTTCTGAACAAAGATTCAAACCAGACTGACCGCCAAGATTTGGAAGAAGTGCGTCCGGACGCTCTTTTGCGATAATCTGTTCAAGACGATGTACATTGAGCGGTTCAATGTAGGTAACATCGGCAATTTCCGGGTCTGTCATGATGGTTGCCGGGTTGGAGTTAACCAGGACAATTTCATAACCTAACTTGCGAAGAGCCTTACAAGCCTGTGTTCCGGAATAGTCAAATTCGCAGGCCTGACCAATAATAATGGGGCCAGATCCGATAATCAAAACTTTGTTGATGTCTGTTCTCTTTGACATGATATTCTCCTTTAGTCGTTTTTTGTAGATCAAAGCGGGATAAGAGACTTCCTTAACCTTTCTTATTATAAAGGAAAATTCAAAAATATGATAGAGGGAAATTCAAAAAAAAGTTAAATTTCGTGATTTTCTCTAATTTTTTTCCAACCATCAACAAGATCTGGACCGTCCTCTCGAATAAATACAGGTATTTCATCGATTGGAGCAGTTACATGAAGTGTCTGACCGCCCTCGTAAACTTCACCATTCATGAGCAATGTCCATTTATTGCCAGATGGAAGATAAACATCGCGCTCATTCTGATCCTCGTAAAGAATCGGTGCAACGAGGATAGAAGGTCCAAACATATATTGTTCCTTTAATTCCCAGCAAACATCCTGCTCTGGGAAATCGTAAAACATTGGACGCATAACAGGCTTGCCGTACAGATGAGCTTCCTCCATCAGTTTTCTTGTATATGGACGCATCAGCTCTCTTAAGAAGATATAGCGTGTTAAAATTATTTCATTTTCTGCACCATAGCTCCAAATTTCATTGTCACCGCCAGTAAAGAGCGCCGGACGACCATCTGCGTGAAATACACGTCTGTCATCGCAGTCACGATCACCGTGCAGACGCATAACAGGGCAAAATGTTCCCCACTCAAACCAACGAACAAAAAGCTGTTGGAAACGTGGATCTTCTGGACGTGCACCTGAAAAGCCGCCGATATCAGTTGTCCACCACGGAATACCAGCAATTCCCATATTTAATCCTGCACTGACCTGACGACGGAATGTTGGCCAGTCACTGTGGATATCACCAGACCAAACGAGTGCACCATAGCGCTGGCTGCCAGCCCACGCACAGCGGACAAGATTTACAACTGTTTTTTCACCCTGCTCCTTCAGACCTTCATAGAAGGTACGGGAAAAATACTGAGGATAAACATTTCCAATCTGGATATCTGGTCCAAGATAGTAGCGATAGTTATCATAATCATAGCCAAGATATTCAGGCTCTGCTTCATCCAGCCAGAATACGCGGATACCTTTATCATAATAGTTTTGACGGCATTTATCCCATACATAGCGGCGTGCAGCAGGATTAGTAGGATCAAAGAAAACACTTTCACCGCCAAAACGCATACAAATTTCAACACCGTGCTCTGTTTTAACGAGGAGTCCTTTTTGCTTCATTTCTGCAAAATTTTCACTTTGCGTGTCAATCTGCGGCCATACAGAAACCATAAGCTCCATGCCCATCTCTTTTAATTCCTTAACCATGGCATCAGGATCTGGGAAGAATTCTTCTTCAAATCGGAAATCACCCATTTTTGGCCAGTGGAAGAAATCACATACAATCACATCGACTGGGATTTTTTTCTCATGGTACTTTCTGGCAACAGAAAGAAGCTGCTCCTGATTCCAATAACGAAGCTTGCACTGCCAAAAGCCAAGTCCATATTCTGGCATCATTGGTGTAGTTCCAACAGCTCGTCCATATGCCTGCTCAATTTCATCAGGGGTATCTCCGGCTGTAATCCAATAATCCATCTGCTTGGTGCTTGCTGCATACCAGTCTGTCACATTTTTTCCAAATGTAACCTGACCAATAGCTGGGTTATGCCATAAGAAGCCATAGCCAAGACTGGAAAGAACGAAAGGAACACTTGCCTGAGAATTTCTGTGTGCAAGTTCAAGTGTGGTATATTTTAAGTCAAGATCATCCTGCTGATACTGACCCATTCCAAACAGCTTTTCATTTTGAGCAGATGCGAAGGAAACATGCAGGTTGTAAGCACCGCCAATAATTCCGTGGAAGCGTCTGCTGTCTTTATTGAGAGCACCGCCGTCGCCTGTTTCTTTAAGCAGCAGCTTTTTGTTCTGGTTGTAGTAGGAAATGACACATTTGTGATTCCAGTTGCTTACTTCAATGCGTGCTGTTATTTTTCCGTTTGTAATACTTGCTTCATATTCGGATACTGAAATCGATGTTACAATTGCTTTATCAGCTTCATTCAGCTCAATAAGTGCATAGTCAGTATCACAGATTGGACCCTGCATAACAGAGCGAACACGCAGACTATTCTTGCCCCAAGGTTCAATACGTAAAAGTTCTCCATCATTTTCGTAAATAAGGGCATTGCCCTCTTGATGCATAGTATTCATAAATCCACCTTTCTGTCAATTATCATCTTGTATTGACATCATTTGATAGCTTTATCATACAAAAAATAAAAAAGAAATACTTGAAAAATGGTATCAAAAAGTAGCACTATATTGCGCATTTTTTTAAAATGTGTTACGATATAGAAAAGAAAGGGGCGTGAAAATGAGTACACAGAAAAAAGATCAATATAGAGAAACAGTACCTCACAAATCTCATTTTGTTCCAGTGTCTGTTCATACAACAAAAATAGAAATTCCTACAGAAACAGATGGTGTAGCAGCGCTGCCAGAAAAAAACTTCCCAGCACTTTATCTTCACTGGCATCCAGAACTGGAGTTTTTCTATGTGGAGGAAGGAGAAGTAGAGTTTTTTATTGAAAATCATGCATTTCTTTTAAAGAAAGGAGATGGTATTTTCGTGCCTCCAAAGCTTATGCATTGGGCAAGAACTAAAGGGACTGTTTTATTTCATGCCGCAGTAGCTGATCCGCTATGGCTTATTTCACCGCATAACTCAGAATGCTTTCAAAAATATATGTATCCTGTTTGCAGTGGATCATGGAAGTATGCCGTAACATTTACGTCAGAAAAAAATTGGCATAAGGAAATATTAACGCAGCTGAAATTTATATTTTCTATGGATGAGGAGAAAATTGCAGCAAAGGAACTTTTGATTCAGGGAACGTTTTTAATGATCTGGCAAAAATTGTATGATCATCATTTAAAGTCATTTTATCCAGATGCAAAAAAAAGAAGGCCGCAGCTTGAATATCTGCAAAAATCAGTGTCATATATTGAGACACATTACATGGAAGATTTAACGCTTGAAGAACTTGCCAGTCTGGTTCATCTAAGCAGAGGTCAATTTTGCAGATTGTTTCAGGCATGGACAGGAATGACACCATTTTGTTATCTAAACAGATGCAGAGTGTTAAACAGCAGCCAGATGCTTGCCAGATCTTCCAAAAAAATCAGTGAGGTAGCGTCATTATGTGGCTTTAACAGCATAAGTTATTTTAACCGCACATTTCTAAAAATAACGGGAATGACTCCATCTTCGTATCGTAAGGAAATGGCTCTTATACAAAATCATGAAATATAATTGTAAGAAAATAGTCTGGATTTATAGAAATAGAAATAGTATAATATATATAGAAGTATAAGAAAAACTGAAAAAGGAGGGTTTTGCTATGAAATTAACATTTAATGGAGCTGCTCATGAAGTGACAGGAAGCTGTCATTGTCTGGAGGCATGTAATAAGAAGATTATTGTTGATTGTGGCATGGAGCAGGGACGTGATATTTATGTGAATGAAGAACTGCCGTTTCCAATTTCCCAGATTGATTATGTTTTTCTGACGCATGCGCATATTGATCACTCTGGAATGCTGCCGTATCTTTATAAAAATGGTTTTCGTGGAAGTATTTTTGCAACAAAGGCAACGACGCAGCTATGTCGAATCATGTTGAAGGATAGCGCTCATATTCAGGAGTCTGAAGCAGAGTGGAAAAACAGAAAAAATAAGAGAAGTGATGCAGAGCCGGTGGTTCCTGTCTATACTATTGAGGATGCAGAAAATGTGCTGACATATTTTGTTCCATGTGAATATGAAAAAAAGATTGATATTGCACCGGGCATTCAAATCAGGATGAGAGATGTTGGCCATTTGCTTGGGTCAGCGTCTATTGAGGTATGGTTGACAGAAGCAGGACATACAAAGAAAATTGTGTTCTCCGGTGATATTGGAAACACGAATCAGCCATTGATTAAAGATCCATCATATGTGGACGATGCCGATTATGTTGTTATGGAATCAACGTATGGAAATAGAAGTCATGATCAGGGCATTTCTCTTTTAGACTGTAAAAGCGAGTTAAAGCAAATTTTAAAGGAGACACTTGCTGCCGGCGGAAATTTAGTGATCCCTTGTTTTGCAGTTGGACGTACACAGGAAATATTATATTTTTTAAGGCAGCTTAAGGTAGATCATGAACTGCCAGAATTTGAACATACAGAAGTCTTTGTGGATAGTCCGCTTGCTGTGGAGGCTACAAATATTTTTATGACAAATACACAGGAATGCTTTGATGAGGAAGCCATGGCACTTGTGCGTCAGGGAATTAATCCGATTCGTTTTCCGGGACTTCGATTGTCCGTCAGCGTAGAGGAATCACGTGCTATCAATGAAGATCCAAAACCCAAGGTCATTCTCTCAGCATCTGGCATGTGCGATGCCGGACGAATCCGCCATCATTTAAAACATAATCTTTGGCGGCCAGAATGCACCATTTTATTTGCTGGTTATCAGGCAGAGGGAAGCCTTGGCTGCGTGCTGTTAGGCGGTGCAAAAAATATAAGACTTTTTGGAGAAGAAATTTGTGTAAAGGCACGAATTGCACGCATGACGGGAATAAGCGGTCACGCAGACAGAGAAGGACTTGTGCGCTGGGTAAGCCATATTGCACCTAAGCCAACACATGTATTTGTTGTTCATGGAGAGGATACTGTCACAGATTCATTTGCATCTCTTTTGACAACTACCTATGGGATTAATGCAACGGCACCATACACAGGAGAATCGTGGGATTTGCTGTCAGATCAAAAAATTCGTGAAGGAACAAGAGAGTATGTTAAGAAGGATTATCAGCCAAGAGAAGGCCGGATGAGTGATGTATATCGAAAACTGTTTGATGCAGCACAGCAGCTTCTTGCTATTGTAAAAAAATACAGAGAAGGTGCCAATAAAGATATTCGCCGTTTCACAGAAGATATTGAAAAGTTGTGCAGACGTTGGGATAAATAAAAATAATAAAAAGCTTGACATTGCATATTTTTGTGATATACTGTGCGTAACAATTACAGACAAAAAGCATTGACGAGGAGGAGTACATGCAGTTTCCGGATGGACAGAGAGAAATTGGTTGGTGAAAAATTTCGTGAAGGACGCATGGAAGTAGCCTTTGAGCTTTGGATCGAACAGGTATAGTTTTTATAGCTTTAGTAGACTCCAACGGAGATTCCCACCGTTATCAAGGGAAGCAATATCGGAATTAAAAATAGATTCTCGTATTGTATTGAGTGCAGAAGTATTTCTGAATCTAGGTGGTACCACGGACATGTATGTTCGCCCTGGGCGTTTGGCTCAGGGCGTTTTTTTGTCTGTGTTGGATAATCTTTATATTCAGGAGGAATCTGTAATGGAAAAAAAGTATGATTTTCAAAAGGCAGAGAAAGCATTGGAGAAAATGTGGCAGGAGAATGATATCTATCGCTATCAGAATGGAAAAGAGAGAAAAATCTTTTCAATTGATACGCCGCCGCCGACTGTAAGCGGAAAGCTTCATATTGGTCATGTATTTTCCTATACACAGGCAGAGATGATTGCGCGCTTTAAGAGGATGCAGGGATACGATGTATTTTATCCATTTGGTTTTGATGATAATGGACTGCCGACAGAGCGCTTAGTTGAGCGCGATGAGAAAATTCGGGCAAATCAGATGCCTCGAAGTGAATTTCGGGCAAAGTGTATGAAAACGATAGGAACTTACGAGGGCGAGTTTAAAGAACTGTGGAGTCGTCTGGGTTTTAGTGTAGACTGGAATTTGCAGTATCAGACAGTATCAGATCGGGCACAAAGAATTTCACAGCGCTCTTTTATTGAGCTGGCAAAGAAGAAAAAAGCCTACATGAAGACATCTCCAGTACTGTGGTGTACTGAATGCCAAACTTCAATTGCACAGGCCGAGCTTGAGACAAAAGAGTGTGAGACGGTATTTAACTATCTGAATTTTACTACACCTATTGGCAATCTCTTGATTGCGACAACAAGACCAGAACTGCTTGCTGGATGCGCCTGCATTTTTGTTCATCCAGATGATACGCGATATAAGAAGTTTATCGGTCAGAAAGCAATAGTTCCGTTATATGATTTTGAAATTCCAATTCTTGCAGATGATACTGTAGCGATGGACAAGGGAACTGGCGTAGTTATGTGTGCATCATTTGGTGATTCAGCCGACGTTGAGTGGTATCAGAAGCATAAGTTAACATCTAAGGAAGTGATTCTTGCAGATGGAACAATCAGCGAGAAGATTGATTTTATAGGGAAAATGACTGTAAAAAAGGCCAGAGCGTATATCATTGAATTACTAAAGAAGCAAAATCTTTTGGTAAAACAAGAGACGATTCGCCATATGGTTGCTGTTCATGAGCGCTGTCAGCATGAGGTTGAGTTCATTATGTCAAAACAGTGGTATATTGATGTTCTCTCAGAGAAGGACCGTTTTTTAAAGGCAGCAGATGAGATTCGATGGCATCCAGAGCATATGAAGAACCGCTATAAAATTTGGGTTGAAAACTTAAAGTGGGATTGGTGTATTTCAAGACAGCGTTATTTTGGTGTTCCATTTCCAGTATGGTACTGCAAAAAGTGTGGCAAACCGATTTTTGCAGAGGAGAGCCAACTGCCAGTAAATCCGCTTGAGCAGAGTCCATTAAAAGCATGTACGTGCGGCTGTAATGAGTTTATTCCAGAGACGGCTGTGTTTGATACATGGGCAACATCGTCAGTAACACCATTAATCAATGCACACTATAAAGAGACTGACGACATTTCGGATGAGATTTTTCCAATGGGAATGCGAAGTCAGGCACATGAGATCATTCGTACATGGGCATTCTATACTATCGTAAAGAGTCTGTATCATACAGGACAGGTTCCGTGGAAAGATATAATGATTAGTGGTTTTGTCTTGGCAAAGCCGGGAGAAAAAATTAGCAAGTCAAAAAATAATGCGTCCAATTCACCGATGATGCTGATAGAAAAACATTCTGCGGATGCGATGCGCTACTGGGCGGCAAACAGCAAGCTAGGAACAGATACATTTTTCAGCGAGGAAGAACTAAAAATTTCAAAACGGTTTTTAAATAAGCTGTACAATGCATCTAAATTTGTAATTCTTCAGTTGAATGAGTTTACACCAGAGAATGCGATGAAGGAAGAAAAAATGCTTCCGATAGATCGCTGGATCATGGAACGCGTAAATGAGACAACGATTCGCGCAGCACAGCTTCTAAACGAATTTGAGATCGGACAGGCACGCCATGAAATTGATGAGCTTTTTTGGAGCGATTTCTGCGATTTTTATATTGAAATTGCAAAAGAACGCCTTTATCAGCCACAAAAGCATGGAGAAGAAAATTGCAGGTCTGGTCAGACTGCACTGTATTACAGTCTTCTTGGAATCCTTAAGCTGTATGCGATTTATACACCGTATATGACAGACTATATCTTTCA
Organism: Anthropogastromicrobium aceti; assembly: GCF_020687335.1. NCBI lineage: Bacteria > Bacillati > Bacillota > Clostridia > Lachnospirales > Lachnospiraceae > Anthropogastromicrobium > Anthropogastromicrobium aceti. The sequence goes on along the minus strand of NZ_JAJEQN010000048.1, from coordinate 11,442 downwards.
GGAATATTATCGTCAATACGAAAAAGAGATTTCGCTGCATCAGACTATTTGGCAAACGAAAACGACACAGACAGAGTATCTTGAATTTGGCGAACATGTAAAGGCAACACTGACACAGGTAAGAAAAGATAAGACGCAAAAACAGATGTCGATGAAAGATCCTATTGAAAAGCTGACGATTACATGCCCAAAAGCGTATCGGGAATTTTATCAAAAGACACTTGGCGATCTTTATGCCTGTACGGCAGCAGAGAAGATTCAGATTCGAAGTTAAGGTTGCAGTTCACGGATAAGCTAATATTTGCACTTGTCACATTTTTGCTGATATGCTAAAATCATGGTGAAAATAAGTGGAAATTAAGTGAAAATTGAAACTATTAAATATAGAAAGGAAAGAAAAATGAGACTTATTATTGTTCGCCATGGCGATCCAAATTATGAGATTGACTCTTTGACAGAAAAAGGATGGAGAGAAGCAGAATTTCTTTCTGTTCGCATGGAAAAACAGCTGCAGAAGGAACATACCTATATTTATACATCACCGCTTGGCCGTGCAAAGGATACAGCATCCTTGACCTTAAAGAAGCTTGGTATGACAGCGACTGAGTTTAAGTGGCTTCGTGAGTTCGAGGCACCGGCGATTGATGAGGATACTGGTACTTATAAGGTTTGTTGGGATTTGCTTCCTGCTCGTTGGACAAGTGAGCCAGCATATTATGATAAGGATCAGTGGATGAACACACCATTTATGAAAAAGGCAAAGGCAGATACTGAATCAGCATGGGTGTATGATGGTCTGGATTCACTGTTAAAAAAGCATGGATATACAAGAGAGAATGGCTATTATCGTGCAGAGCATTCAAACAGGGATACGATTGTGCTGTTTTGCCATTTTGGTGTAGAGTGCGTGATGCTTGGTCATCTGCTTGGAATATCACCAGTTGTTCTTTGGCATGGGACAGCAGCGGCACCGTCTTCTGTGACAACATTGTACACAGAGGAGAGAAGAGAAGGTATTGCAAGCTTTCGTATGCAGTCCTTTGGAGATCAGTCTCATTTATATGCAGCAGATGAGCCGGCATCCTTTGCAGCACGATTTTGTGAAACATATGATAATAATGAAGAAAGACATGATTGATCGTGTACTTTTTTGACCGGGGGCAAATGCTGCCCCCGGTTTTTTATTATAAAAAGCAGCTTGACATTGAAAAAACAACATCGTATAATTACCGATGGTAACTAAATAATTATCAGCGGTAATTATATAGAAGATTACTATAATTGACCACCAAAACAAGAAAGGAGAAAACATGGATTCTGAGAAAATAAAACGGATGCTTGATGCCTGCTATATGGCAAAAAGAATCAGAGAACTGCTTCCAAAGCTTCCAGATGGTGTTAGTCCGGCATATATCCAATATCTTGATGTTATTCATACGTTGCAGAAAACAAAAGAGTATGTGAAGGTATCTGATATTAGTGATGCGTTAAATCTTCCAAGACCAGGTGTCACGAGAACAGTCAAAGCTATGGAAGAGAAGGGATATCTCAAGAAGATTTCTTCAGACGAAGACGGGAGAGTTACGTATATTGCGATTACAAAAAGTGGAGAAGAATTGTCTGATAAGTACGACAGAAACTATTACAGCAGACTGGCTCCGTATCTGGACATGATTTCTGATGAGGAAGCAGATTGTATGATTCAGACAATAAAGAAATTTTATCAGGTCATGAGCGAAAGGAGAGTTGACATTGAGTAGAGAAAAAGTAAATGATAAGGCAGATTTCACGCAAGGCAGCATACTTGGAAAATTAATTCCATTTATGATTCCGATTCTTGGTGCACTTGTGCTGCAGGCAGCATATGGCGCAGTTGATCTTCTTGTGGTGGGAAGATTTGGAACGACATCTGGTCTTTCAGCAGTATCGACAGGAAGTCAGGTATTAAATCTTGTAACATTTGTGATAACACAGTTCGCAATGGGTATTACAGTTTTGATTGCCAGATATATTGGCGAGAAGAGAACACAGTCAATTGGTGCACTGATTGGCGGTTCTGTAGTTGTATTTGCGGTAATGTCAGCAGTGCTGTTTGTTATAATGATCGTGTTTTCGCGTCCGATTGCTGTATTGATGCAGGCACCAGAGGAAGCAGTAAGTCTGACATCTGTTTATGTAAAGATATGCGGAAGTGGTATTTTCTTTATTGTTGCTTATAATGTTCTTTCTGCTATTTTTAGAGGACTTGGAGACAGTAAGTCACCATTGATATTTGTTGCAGTTGCATGTGTTATCAATATTGCAGGAGATTTAATATTAGTAGCAGGGTTTCATATGGATGCAGCAGGTGCAGCGATTGCGACTGTAGCAGCACAGGCTGTAAGTGTTGTGTTTGCATTATGGATGCTGATGAAAAAGAAGCTTCCATTTAAAATCACAAAAGCTGATTTTAAGGTTAATAGCCACTGCAAGCGTGCACTGAAAATTGGTCTTCCATTAGCACTTCAGGAATGCTTGACTCAGATTTCATTCCTTGCACTTTGTGCATTTGTCAACCGTCTGGGATTAGAGGCTTCATCTGGATATGGTGTTGCGTGTAAAATTGTAAATTTTGCGATGTTGATTCCAAGTTCCTTAATGCAGTCAATGGCATCATTTGTATCACAAAACGTTGGAGCAGGAAACGAAAAAAGAGCTAAAAACGCGATGTTTACTGGAATTGGTGTAGGTGTTTTGATTGGAATGGTTGTGTTTGCCATTGTTCTTCTTAAGGGGGATCTTTTGACAGGAATATTTACAACAGACGCCGATGTTATACAAAAAGGATATGATTATCTTAAAGGTTTTGCACTGGAGACAATTGTTACCGCTATATTATTTAGTATGATTGGTTATTTTAACGGACACGATCAGACTATGTGGGTAATGGCACAGGGACTGATCCAGACATTGCTTGTTCGTCTTCCGCTGGCATATTACATGAGTATTCAGCCAAATGCAAGTCTTACAAATATAGGATTTGCAGCACCAGTGGCAACGATTTTTGGAATTGTCTTAAATATAGGATTCTTTGTGTGGATGAATAAAGCCAGAAAGTGTATTTAAAAAAGAACATAGTGTAGTATGCTTGACAAAAAAATATTTTTTAAGTAAGCTAGAAAAGCATGAAAGATGCAAAAAAGTTACATAAAGTATACGCAGGAAAGTGCCAATGCGGGCGCTTTTTGGGAAGGAATATGAAATGACAATCGAAGAAGCAGTTTGCTACTTAAAAAAGCAGGATTTAGCAGCACTTGAAGTTGGTACCTACCAGGTAAATGATGATTTTTATTTTATGATTCAGGAGTATGAGACAAAGCCAGCAGAGAATTGCCGTCTGGAGACTCATAATTGTTATGCAGATATTCAGTGGATCATTTCCGGTGAGGAGGAGATCGACACTGTAAGCAGAACTGGTTTAGAGGCAGATGAGGAATATGATGAAAAGCGTGATGTTGCATTCTGGAAGGAGCCAGAAGAAATGTGTCAGTCCATTCTGACAACAGGTTCTTACGCAGTACTTCCTCCGAGCATTGCTCATAAGCCGCAGATGCGTGCTGGAAAAGAAGCTTGTCACGTAAAGAAGTGCGTAGCAAAAGTTAAATGGCAGGCTTAATCTATGTATGAGATTATGACATCAGATGAAGCAATCCGTTTGATTCGGGATGGAGACTGTATATGTGTTAATTCCTTTGTGGGAATTGAAAATCCAGTGGAGCTGCATGAGGCACTTTATCGCCGCTATCAGAAAATGCAGTCACCTACCCATCTGACAATTGTTTCTAGTGCAGGATTTGGCGTGTGGGATACTGAACACAATGCTGAAGGATACATTCGTGACGGGGCAGTAGACAGGTTGATTTGTGGTCATTTTGGTGCTATGATGAGCACAAAAAAGCTTGTGTTGGAGGATCGCTTTGAGGCATACAATTTGCCGCTTGGCTGTATTTCTCATGCGATTCGCGCACAGGCAGGGGGACTTTCAGGTGCACTTTCAAAGGTTGGTCTTGATATATTTGTCGATCCGAGAATGGAGGGACCAGGAATCAACCGAGTTTCGATTGACGATTCGCTTGTAAAGCATGTAGAAGTGGATGGTGAGGAGTTTCTTTATTATAAGCTTCCGAAAATAACAATTGCGCTGATAAAGGGAACTGCGGCAGACCATAAGGGAAATATTACTTTTGACGATATGTTTATGTCTGGCGATGCACTTTCCATTTGTCAGGCTGTAAAGGCAAACAGAGGAAAAGTAATTGTCCAGGTAGATAGGCTGGTAGACACGCCGTCACGACCGCGAAATGCTATTATTCCGGGCTGTCTGGTAGATGCGATTGTAGTTGCAGAGCCACAAGAGCGAAATGAAGCGTATACAGCGCTGACGGGAAGCTTTGAAATTCCATATGAGGAATGGCATACCTGGAGTGAGAAGATTGATCAGGCATCAGAAAAGATGCTCAAGGATAATACAATCGGAAAAATCATTGGAAGACGAGCTGCCAAAGAGCTTAGGGTTGATGATATTGTTAATATTGGAATTGGCATTCCAGAGATGGTTTCACGCTATGCAAGAAAGAGCGGCATGCTCGATATGGTAACACTGACTGTTGAATCAGGTGGTATTGGCGGTTTTCCAGTTTCGGGTGAGGCGTTTGGCGCGATGATCGGAGCTGCGTCCGTCTACGACATGGCAAACCAGTTTGATCTTTATGACAATGGCGGTTTGGATATATGCTTTATGGGTGCACTTGAGGTTGATCAATATGGAAATATTAATGCACACAGAGGTCCAGGTGCATTTGCTGGTATTGGTGGATTTGCCAATATAACTGCAAAGACACCAACTGTTGTATTCTGCATGAGCTTTAATGCAAAAGGCTTAACTGTATCACAAAAAAGTGGTGAGATTACTATTGAAAAAGAAGGATCAGTACCTAAATTTGTAGAGCATGTTAATAGCATAAGCTTTTCGTCAAAGCGTGCAATCGAAAATGGACAGAAGGTTTTGTATGTGACAGAGCGCTGTGTATTTAGACTGACACCTAAGGGACTTAAACTTATTGAGGTGTATCCTGGTATTGACGCGAAGCGTGATATTCTTGACCAGCTTCCGTTTGAGGTAGAATACAAACAGTAAAAACATATATTTTACAAGAACAGTACAAAAGAGAAGATAGGGTCAAGGCCCACTTCTTTTAGTGCTGTTTTTTTGCAAGTAGAGAACAAAAGGAGAAGCTATGAAATTGATACATATTTCTGATCTGCATCTTGGAAAGCGGATCAATGAATTTTCAATGCTGGATGATCAGCGTTATATTTTGGAGCAGGTAGTCAAAATTTGCGTAGAAGAGCATGCAGACGCACTCCTTTTGGCGGGAGATATTTATGACAGACCTATTCCACCGACTGAGGCTGTTATGATGTTAGACTGGTTTTTTAATGCACTTGCAGCGCAAAAAATTAAAGTATGTGCTGTCAGCGGCAATCATGATTCAATGGAGCGCATTGCGTTTGGTGCAGGGCTGATGAAGCAATCAGGCGTGTACTTGTCTACAGTATATGATGGCAGTACACAGAAGGTTATATTGACAGATGAATTTGGAGAAGCACAAGTTTACCTTTTGCCATTTGTTCGTCCGTCTATTGTGCGCCGTGCACTGGGACAAGAGGAAATTGAGTCATATCAGGATGCAGTTTTTGCGGCAGTAAAACATATGGATATTGATACGAAAAAGCGAAATATTTTGGTGGCACATCAATTTGTTACGGGTGCAGGCCGCTGTGATTCGGAGGATATTGTTGTTGGCGGAGTTGATAATATAGATGCATCTATCTTTGAAGCATTTGATTATACGGCACTTGGTCATATTCATAGTCCGCAGAATATAAAAGAAAATGTGCGTTATTGCGGAACTTTATTAAAATATTCAGTTTCCGAGGTAGGACAGGAAAAATCAGTTACTGTTATCGAGATGGGAAAAAAGAATGATATTGTTATTCGCACAATTCCATTAATTCCAAAGCATGATCTTAGGGCAATTCATGGCTCTTATATGGAAGTGACAGCGCGCACATTTTATCAGGGGACAGCTACGGATGATTATGTGCAGATTACGCTGACAGATGAGGAAGATATTCCAGATGGAATGCAGAAGCTTCGCACTATCTATCCAAATCTTCTTGGTCTTTCTTATGACAATCTAAGAACAAGAACGCAGCAGACAATAGATTTTGACAGTAAGATTAAGAAAAAGAGTGAGAAACAGCTGTTTGAAGAGCTTTACGAAAAGCAGAACAATCAGCCAATGAGTATAGAACAAAAACAATTTGTAGAAGAACTGTTTACGCGATTACAGGAGGACAAATCATGAGACCACAAGTGTTAACAGTCAGTGCGTTTGGACCATATGCAGGAGAGATAACGATTGATTTTGAACGTCTGGGGACGCAGGGACTTTATCTGATTACTGGAGATACTGGAGCAGGAAAAACAAGCATTTTTGATGCTATCACATTTGCACTATATGGAGAAGCCAGCGGTGAAGTGCGTGATCCGCAGATGTTTCGCAGCAAATATGCGAAAGCAGAGATAAAAACATATGTAGAGCTCACCTTTTGCTATAGGGGAGAGAAGTATCGCGTAAAAAGAAATCCAGAGTATCAGCGACCTAAGGGAAGAGGAACAGGCTTGACACTTCAAAAGGCAGAGGCAGAGCTTGAATATTTGTCAGATTCGAGCAGACCGATTGTGTCAAAGTCTAAGGATGTCACAAGAGCTGTAACAGAAATTTTAGGCTTGGATTATCGCCAATTTACGCAGATTGTTATGATTGCCCAGGGAGATTTTCAAAAGCTTCTTTTTGCTGACACGGCGACTAGAAAAGAAATTTTTAGACGAATATTTCATACAGAAAAATTTCAGCAGTTTCAGGATGCTCTTAAGGCAGAACTTAGCCGACAAAAAGAAGCATATGAGGATCTGCGAAAAGGCATTAGTCAGGAACTAAGCATGGCAGTCTGCCCTAATGGTGCTATTGAAGAGCCTGAATGGAACATATTAAAGAAAAATGGCTTTGACGGTCAGACACTTCGGGCAATTGAGTTAATTGAAGGATTTTTGTCAGCAGGGGAAGAAAAGTATCAGATGCTCAAAAAAGAGGAGGAAGAACTTTCATGCAAACAGCGTACACTTGCCGTTTATGAAGAAAAGCTTCAGCGGTATAAAGAAACTTGTGAGAGTGTCAAGGAAAAAGAAAAACGATTAGAAACTTTGCTGCCAAAGGTGATAAAGGCACAGGAGTTTTTTTATGATCAGGTTAACAAACAGCCAAGACAAAAAGAGTTAGAAGCAAAAAAACATCGTCTGCAGCAGGATAAGCAGTTGTGCGAGGCAGTTCAATCAGAAGAAAAACAGCTTATACAAGTAAAAAATGATCTTAAAGAGAAAGAAAACACGCAATTAAGACAGTCTGAGGAAAGAAAAAAGCAGACACAGTGTATAGAAGAAATGAATCGTCAGCTAGAACTATTAAAGGATTGTGAGGTGGCATATTCTCAGGCGCTTTTGCAAATGAAGCAGATTGAAAAGCAAAAAAATGAGTGGGAAGAGATTCAAAAGCAAAAATTAGAAGCGGAAGAAACAATTTGTGAATTGAAGCAGTCTATTCAGTCTGTCTTTGATCAGAGAAAACAGCAAGAAGAACAGATAAAGGCTTGTGAAATTGAGATAGAAAAGCTGTCTGACGCAGGAAGAGAGGAACAGCGCTGTCAAAGTCTGGTAGAGGATAGAAAGCATCAGCTTGATCAGTATCAGACAAGCTATGCAGAGTATAAAAGTACATGCGACTGTCAAAAAAAGAAGGAGCAGTCAATCATTCAGCAAAAAGAGCAGCTTGATAAGCTTAATGAGATGATACAGAAAAAAGAGCAGCTTTGTGAAGAACTTAAAGACTGCGATGTACTTTTGGAACAGAAAAAAGCACAGATAAAGGAGAATGACTATCGCCTTGAGGAACTTACTAAATTTGAAAAACAGCTGAAAGAAGAAAAAGAGAAGGAGCGTATACATACAGAGCTTCAAAAAAAGTGTAAAATTTATATAGAGTCATATGAAAGCTGCCAGTCAGAGTGGAAGCAGGCATGGACATGTTATCTGAATGCGCAGGCAGGAATTTTAGCCGAAGGACTTGAAGAGGGCAAGCCTTGTCCAGTGTGCGGTTCTGTGCATCATCCTGTTCTGGCCGCAAAGAATTTACAGACAGTGAGCCGTGAAGAACTTGATGAAATGCAAAAGAAAACAGATGAAGCACAAAGAAAAGCAGAAAAGGCAAGTGCCGCGGCACAAGCAAGTTACGCTCAGCTTCAAAAGCTGCGTCAGAATATGTTTGATGAAATTATAAAATGGCTTAAGAGTGAAGAAGTAATATTTGAATCAATTAAGACATGTGATCAGGCAGAAGAATTACTAAAGAAAAGCTTCAAACAGCTATGTCAAAAAAAAGAACAGCTTTTGACACAAAAGACAAGCTTAGAACAACAAAGCACGACGTATCATTGCCTAACAACAGAACTTGTAAATGCTAAAGAAAAACAGCAGTTTGCTGTCAGCCAGCTTCAAAAGGAAAAAGAAAATTATGCAGTGCTGACCGATAAGGCGGCGAGCATGAAAAAGTCGCTTGATCAGATTGCAGCTGATAAAAATGAGACAGAAAAGAAAACATTTTTGACGAAACAATTGCAGCAGGCAAAGGAGGCGCTTTTTAAGGCAGGCAAGAATATTGCGTATGCAAGATCATTAAAGGAAAAAGAAGATGAGCTTAAGAAAAGCAAAGAAAATTTGCTGCAAAAAGAGCAAGAGCAAAGGACAAACCTTGATGGTATGCTAGGAAAGCTTGATATTACAAAAGTCCAAATTGAAAAGCTCAAGAAAGAAGTAGAAAGTGATTTTGCGATTGCCAAATTGTATGAGGATAAAAAAGAGCAGGTAAACAGGCTTAGGGCAGAGACGGAAAATAAGGATCGGCTGCAAAAAGCACTTTTGCAGGAACAGACAAAAAAAGAAAAAGCAGATGAGGCATTTCAGCAGCTAGAGATTTTAATTGCAGAGGAGCGAGCCACAAATCAGGAACGAGAAAACAGTCTGAGACAAAAATATGATTATTTGCAGGCACAGAATGCGCAGTGGGACGGCCAAAGCGCACAAGAACTTTGTTTATGTTTGCAAGAGCAAATGGAACGAATTGAGAGCGAGCAGCAGCAAATTGAGCAGGTATATCAGGCAGCACAAAAAGAGATGCACAGCCTGAAGGCAGATGAGCAAATCTTAAGAAACAGCATAGAGGAGGGGAAAAAGCAGATTCTTTCGATACTAGAAGACAATGGCGGTACAATGCCAGAGGAAGAACTGGTAAAAAAAGAACAGGAGGAATTGTCGATTAAAAAAGAGAAAACTTCACAGGAATGTCGGACTTGGTTTGCCGAGAATGAGAAGAATCGTGCTGTACTTCTTGGCGTTAAGAAACACCAGACAGTAATGCAGGAAACAGAGAAAAAATATGTTTGGGTGCGTGAACTCTCAAACACAGCAAACGGTCAGGTTACAGGAAAGCCTAAAATTGAGCTTGAAACATATGTTCAGATGGCTTATTTCGAGCGCATACTGCGCCGGGCAAATGTGCGTTTAATGACGATGAGTCAGGGACAGTATGAGTTAAAGCGTCGTGAGGATGCCGAAAATAAAAAAGAAAAAGCAGGACTTGATTTAAATGTTATCGATCATTACAATGGAAGTGAGCGAAGTGTACGGACACTTTCGGGCGGCGAGAGCTTTCAGGCAGCTTTGTCCCTTGCACTTGGTCTTTCAGATGAGATACAGTCAATAGCAGGTGGCATTCAGATTGATACGATGTTTGTGGATGAGGGATTTGGCTCATTAGATGAGGCAGCACTTTCGCAGGCATTAAAGGCACTTGCAAATCTGGCAGACAAAAATCGTATGGTTGGCATCATTTCACATGTGGCAGAGCTAAAGGATTCTATTAACAAAAAGATTCTTGTCACAAAGACGATGGGAACAGACGGTCCTGGCAGCTATATAAAAATCGAAACAAATTAAAATCATAAAACATAGAAAAATGAAAGGAAGGAAAAGAAGAATGAATGGACTACAAAAAGAAATTGAAAATAGACATCTTCCAGAGCTAATGCGCTTGGAGAATGGAGATGCGGTAACAAATTGCGCGAATTGGAAGCTTCGCCGGGAAGAAATTAAAAAGTTATTGTGTCATGAATATATGGGAGTAACACCAGAAAATATCAAATCTACATTTGAATGTGTGGGTGTGGATGAAGATGCATATGGTGGAAAGGCAACTGAAAAAACAATAAAAGTTCAGTTAGCAAATAATAATGATGCATACGAGTTTCTATTTAAATTGATTTTGCCAAAGTCAGCAAAGGAAAAGATACCTGTATTTCTACATCTGCAGTTTAATGAACTTGTGGCTGGAGGCTTGGGAGAAGAAATAATAGATAACGGATATGCAATTGTGCACGTCTGCTATCAGGATATTGATCCAGATGACAGTAAGGAGAGCTTTTTAGGTGTAAGCCGCTTTGAAAAAGATTGGATTAAGAAAGATCGTTGGGGTAAGATTGCAGTTTGGGCATTTGGAGCAAGCAAAATAATGGATTATTTACAGACTGTAGTACAGCTTGATCATGCCCGCATTGCAGTAATAGGTCATTCACGTCTGGCGCTGACAGCCCTATGGTGTGCTGCTATGGATGAGCGTTTTTCTCTTGCTGTGGCTGGAAATTCAGGAAGTCTTTACCGTGGCAGTCAGGCAGAAAGTTTTCGTGATCTGTCACGTGAATATACACGTTACTGGTTTTGCCCGAATTTGTTTCGTGATGATCGTGATGCAAATGATTTGCCATTTGACATGCATTTTTTAATTGCACTTATTGCACCTCGCTATGTTTGCCTGACAGGAGCTACGCGCGATCTCTGGGCAGATGCGCATTCTGAGGTACTAAGCGGACTTGCTGCCAGTCCAGCTTTTGAAATATTAGGACAGAAAGGACTGATTTGCCAAGATGAAATATTGCCAGATACCTTATATGATGAAGGAAATATTTCATTTTTCCTTCGCGCAGGTACACATTTTCTGGGACGTGATGACTGGCATGCGGTAATGAAGTATCGAGAAGAAAAAAATATATAAAATCATAATGACAATAAGTAAAACAAAAAGTGCCGTTAATCTAAGCTAAAGAAGCTTTGGATTAGCGGCATTATAATGCAGAAAATTTTAAATTTCCTCAAGGTCAGTTGGAAAAGTAAATTCCAGTTCCAGTAGGTCATAACCGGAACTTACCATTGCAAAAACAGTGGTGGAAGTA
>NZ_JAJEQN010000047.1:0-26790 GCF_020687335.1 Anthropogastromicrobium aceti | reverse complement strand
TACTTCCACCACTGTTTTTGCAATGGTAAGTTCCGGTTATGACCTACTGGAACTGGAATTTACTTTTCCAACTGACCATACAGTATTGCTCGATCTTGAGGGAACCATTTACCTTTCCTTAGATGGAAACTTTGACAAGGTATTCCCGTATCTTCCGCGCTTTGGTCTTGGATTAAAGCTTCCAAACGATAAGACCGATGTAACATACTACGGATATGGTCCATATGAAAGCTATTCCGATAAGCATCGTGCATCATGGGTAGATCGTTTTGACACAACAGTTGATGATATGTTTGAGGATTATGTTTTCCCACAGGAAAATGGAAACCATTACAACTGTCAGTATGCATCTGTTGGAAATTTGTATGCAAAGGGCAAAAAGCCGTTCAGCTTCTAGGCATCACGCTACAGTGAAAAGGAGCTTGACGAAAAGGCACATAACTTTGAGCTTGTTCCATCTGATGGCATTTATGTGGCGCTTGACTATAAGCAAAGCGGAATTGGCTCTAATTCCTGTGGTCCGAGACTGGCAGAGAAATATCAGATTCGCGAAGAAAAAATTGAGTGGGAGATAAGCATTCGATTTGACAATGGGAATTAAGTAAAAATATGGCTTTGAATATTTAGAGGATATTGAAGCAGCTATGTGCGGAGAGTAAAAAACGATCTATAATGGGATGAAAAAAACTTCCCCTATGCGCAGAATCTGTTGTATAATGGCGGTAGATTCTGCGCTGTTTTGCGTATAAAAAACGGCGAAAAATGGAGGGAGACAGAATATGGGACTGACAATTCTGCTGGTGGACGATGACCAGATTCTGACAGAAAAAACAAAAAATTCATTAAATTGGGACAGTCTTGGCATCGGTATGGTGTTTACTGCAAATAATATCCATGAGGCAAAGGGAATTTTAAAGGTATACAAGGTAGATATTCTTCTTTGTGATGTGGATATGCCTATGGGAAGCGGTCTTGAGCTTGTGGAGTGGATACGTGAGGAAGGAAAAGATATGAAATGTATCTTTTTGTCGAGCTATGCAAATTTTACTTATGCACAGAAGGCGCTTCGATTAGGTTCTGTTAACTATCTGCTAAAACCAATCTCCAATAAAGATCTTGAGGCGGAGCTAAAGACAGTTTGTGATGAACTGTTAAAGGAACATACAAATCTGAACAGTCAGGAGAAGAAACAACGTGAGGAAGTGTGGAAAAAGGTGTTAGTGCAGGCACTTTCTGATGGTGTTGGTACGTCAAACACCAGTAGTTTATCAGATGCTCAATATAGTGAACTCTATCCATCTGTGCAGCCAATTACACTTGTTCTTGCAGGGCTTCTCGACAACAGCGATGAGCGTCAGAAGGTAAAGGACATTTCATTATATAATTATTGTATGCGTACAGTGTCAGAGAAATATTTGCGGGAACTTGATCTTGACGTGACTGTATCATATAAGGATGCCGAGTGGCTTCTCGTATTAAAAAATTTTGCCGATTATGATCGCCTTGAGGAGCAGCTGTCAAAAATGCAGCAAGAGTTAAATGAACAGACTGCGCATAGCTATTGCTTTTATATTACAGTAGGGCGCCCATATGCAAGCATCGCAAAGGCAATTCGGATAATTTCTGATATGCGCGAGCATGCAATTCCGAATAAACGATTGATGATTGAGGAGCGGGCGTGGGAACTTCGAAAGATTTCCTATTCGGAGCCTTTTTGGGAGAAATGGCAGGAAATGTTTCATAAGAGTACAGCTTCAGGTGATTCATCTTACAATACAGCTTACATGGACGTTATGCAGGAAATGCTTACCTATGTTGATCATGCTTGTGAGAGCGGAAGCTGGTACTTGTCAGATTTAAGACGCTTCGTGAAGCATATGGGCGATTTGCTGTTAAAAGTTTTGCGTGACAACAATGAGACATTTGAAGAACTGTTTGACTGGCAGGAGTATGAGCGAATGAGCTTTCTGGCACGCCGCTCCGAACAGGGATGTATTGATTTTATTGAAACTGTCTGGAAAAAGCTGGATAGTCTGCATAAAACAGAAGACAAGGCGGAGGCAACCATTGCCAAATTAAAAAGATATATTGAAGAAAATTTAGGCGGTGAATTGACGCGTTCTGTTCTGGCAGGACAGGTGTATCTGTCAGAGGATTATATAACGAGGCTTTTTATCAGGGAGACTGGACGGACACTGCCTGTATATATTGCAAGACGGCGCATGGAAAAGGCAGCAAAACTTCTAAGGGAATCTACAGATCCGATCAGTAAAATTGCGATGGAGGTTGGATATAGCAATTTTTCCTATTTTAGCAAGACATTTCGTGATTATGTGGGCAGCACACCGAATGAATATAGGGCAAAATATAGGAAATAGATTTGTGAGTTTTTACTTGTTAACAAAAAACTTGTTAACAAAAAAACGATAAAATAACAAAATAACGATTTTTATGAAAAAAGATATCACAAAAAGATATCTTTTTTTTGTTATTTCCTAGCAGAAATTTTGTAGCAGAAAAAATATAAAAAATGTACTATAAAACCATAAAGAAAAAAGAAATAATTAGTAAAAAAGGAAGGAGAAAAACGTGAAAACGAAAAAGACTCAGTCAAAAAGCAGCAAGCTCAGTGTAGGGCAAAAGCTTAAGGAAAGTAGTCAGCTATATCTGTTGATGCTTCCGTCTATCATCATTTTCCTGATCTTTACCTACTACCCGATGTACGGTGTCATCATTGCCTTTAAGGATTTCAAGCCGGCACTTGGTATTATGGGAAGTAAGTGGGTCGGCATGAAGAACTTCATAACGTTCTTCAAATCGTATCAGTTTTCCGTAACAATCAAAAATACGATCGTAATAAGCTTGTACACGATTGCCGTTACGTTCCCATTGCCAATCATTATGGCACTGATGGTGAATCAGATCCGCTCAACGAAGTTTAAGAAGTTTTTGCAGGTAGCTACTTATCTGCCGCATTTTATTTCAGTCGTTGTTATGTCTGGTATGATTATCCTGTTTTTATCACCAAGTACAGGAATCATCGCAAAGCTGGTTGGACTGCTTGGATTCAAACTTCCAAACCTTATGGGTTCTGCATCTGCGTTCCCTCATATTTATGTATGGACAGAAGCTTGGCAGCATGTCGGTTGGGATTCCATCCTCTACATTGCAACACTTTCCTCAGTTGACCCAAGCCTTTATGAGGCAGCCACAATGGATGGTGCAAACAAGTGGCATAAGATTGTTAACATTGACCTTCCATCATTGGTTCCAACGGCAACAGTTATGTTCATCCTTCGAATGGGAAGCGTTATGAGCGTTGGATTTGAGAAGGTGTATCTGTTGCAGAACAACTTAAACAGCAGTTCAAGTGAGATCATCTCAACTTACGTGTATAAGATGGGTCTTGTAAGCAATCAGTACAGCTTATCAGCAGCGATCGGCTTGTTTAACAACATCATCAATCTGGTTCTTTTGATAGCAGTCAATATGATAGCTAAAAAAATCAGTGATACTTCATTAGTCTGATGGAAGGGGGAAAAACAGTGAGCAAGGCAGCATACAAAACAGCAAAGACAAACAAAATTAAGCGTTCAAGAGCCGACTTGATTTTTGATATCATTCTGTACACAATTGGAACAATTTTAATTCTGATTACACTCTATCCGATGTACTTTATCGTGATTGCGTCCATCAGTGATCCGCAGCTGGTATCAAACGGCGAGATCATGTTTATCCCACGCGGAGTCAGCTTAAAGGCGTATAAGCAGCTTTTAGGATATACAAGACTATGGACTGGCTACAGAAATACCATTATCTATGTAGTGCTTGGAACAATTATCACATTGGCTGCTAATATCCCGGCTTCTTACGCATTATCAAGAAAGAAGCTTTACGGCAAGAAATTGTTCAACATGTTCTATCTGATTCCAATGTTCTTTACAGGTGGTCTGATTCCTACATACATGGTAGTAAAAAATCTTGGACTGACTGATACAATGACCGTTATGGTGCTTCCATTCTCGGTTGTTACTTACTACATCATTGTTGGACGAACCTTCTTTGAAAACAGTATTCCAGACGAACTTTGGGAGGCGGCACAGCTTGACGGCTGCGGTTACATTTCCTTCTTCTTCAAAATCTGTCTGCCGCTTTCTAAAGCAATCATCGCTGTTATCGCATTGTGGGCAGCAGTTGGACAGTGGAATGGCTACTTCAACGCATTGATCTATTTAAGAAGTGAGGCACTTCAGCCGCTGCAGATCGTTCTTAGAAATATCTTAATCAGTAACCAGACAATCAGTTCAATGATGACAGGTTCAGCAGCAGTAGAAGCAAAGCAGATGGCCGATCTGATTAAGTATGCAGTAATCGTTGTATCATCAGCGCCAATCATGTGCATGTATCCATTTGTACAGAAATATTTCAATCAGGGCGTTATGCTCGGTGCTGTAAAGGGCTGATATAAAAAGGCTGTAAAGCCTGTAATAATAAAAATTCAAAACAAAAAATAATCATAAAGCAAAAAAGGAGATTAAAACTATGAAAAGAAATATGAATCTGAAAGCAACCGCAGGCATCCTTCTTGCACAGGCAACTATGCTTGGAGCTATCGCAGCACCGACTGTTACTGCACTTGCAGATGAGGGCGATGCAAAGCAGTTTACTGTAGCAACTGTTCGCTGGACTGATGCATGGCCAAATGACTTCTTAAAGGAAGGCGTAATGGCAGAGATGGAAGAGAAGGCAGGTGTTGATCTTGACTGGCAGATTTATTACAACTCTGACTGGTCTGAGCAGAAATCTCTTCTTCTTGCTTCTGGTGAATTGCCGGATGCATTTGTTGGAAGTATCTGTCTGAATTCTTCTGATATGGCACAGAACAAGGATTATTTCGTTGATCTGACACCATATATCAACGAAGAGACCATGCCGAATCTGACAAAGGCAATGGAAGAGTGTCCGGAGCTTCGCGCTGCATGTACAGATCGTGACGGAAAGATTTATTCCCTCCCTAAGAAGCTTCCTCTTCGTCCGACCGTATGTGGAAATGGACTGTACATCAACCAGGATTGGTTAGATAACCTTGGCTTAGAAGCTCCGAAGACACTCGATGAACTGACCGATGTACTCCTTGCTTTTGCAAAAGAGGATGCAGACGGTGACGGCGATCCGACAAATGAGATTGGACTGACAAACAATGCAGGAACTAACCTTCAGGCAGACTGCCAGCACATCCTTTCTGTATGGGGCTGCATGGTTAGCCGTAATACCAACTACATGGGATTGAATAATGATGGCGAGGCTGTATTTGTTCCAGCACAGGAAAACTATAAGGAAGCTGTTAAGTGGATGCATATGCTCTGGGAAAACGGCGTACTTGATCCAGAGTACTTCACACAGGATACTTCATCTGTTACAGCAAAGCTGCAGGCAGAGGGCGGTTCTAAGGTTGGAATTATCTCTGCATGGACTGCTGATTCAGAAGCTGGTCAGAATGCAGATCAGTACTCCTTAATGGAGGCTGTTGAGGGCTACAATGATATTCATTATGTAGAGTGTGCTACAGCATCATTAGACATTACAGATCGAGAGCTTGTTATCACAACTGCATGTGAGGATCCAGAGGCACTGTTAAAGTGGGCAGATAATTTCTATGATGATCTTGTTTCCTTACAGACTTTCTATGGTTCACTGGGTGTTACTGTAACAGCAAATGATGACGGAACTTACAGCGTTCATTCTACAGATGATGATACTTCTCTTGATACAGCAGCATGGTCAAATGCGCTTAGAGATTTCGGTCCGAAGTACATGAATCCAGAGTTCTATGACAAGGTTATCATCCCGGACGATGTATCTGATGGTATCAAGTTAAAGGAAGACGAAGTAAACGCAAAGTATGTTACTACCGATAAGAACACCGGAATGCCAGCTCTTCAGTACACTGAGGATGAGTTAAATCGTATCACTGCAATCGGAACTGATGTTTACAGCTATGTTGAGTCTATGTATGCTCATTGGGTAGTAGACGGTGGTGTTGAGGATGAGTGGGATTCCTATATTGATCAGTTAAATGCAATGGGTCTGGAGGAATTGGTATCCTTACAGCAGGGTGCATATGCAGCTTATCTTGAGAGCATGGAGTAAATAAAATTTCTCTGTAGACAGACAAAATGAAATAGACTACAATAAAAGCAGACAGATTTTCTGGCTGCTTTTATTGTAGGACGTGATAAAGGAGGTAAGCCAATGCATATTAAGGTAAAGCAGTTCAGTTTAAGAAATATCGTTTTTTCAATTCTTTTAATTGTAATGCTTTTGCTGTCATGCTTGGCAGGAACACTTCTTATCAGCACTAACCAGAATAGGAACCTGGTAAATCAATATGTGTCAGAGACGGTAGAGCTGTATGTTAGTCAGTTTCAAAAAGAGATGGACGTTATGCGTGTAGAGCTGATTAACATTCTAGAGTCGAATGAGGCGACAAATGAGCTGCCGGATTACTTTAATTCAGAGAGCTCTCAGGTATTTCCAATTTTGAAAAAAATTTCAGAACAGCTTCGGATTCAGGCAATTTGGCATGATTCTGTATATGGCTATTATGAGTATATTGGCACATCAAATGCCTTAATTACGAGTACGGGAACAAAGTTTTCGAAAAGTGTAAAAACGTCGACTGAACGTTTTTTAATGGTCTATCTTTCTGCAAATATGACAAGGCGGCAGAACTCACTTTATCATGAATTTGTCAAGATAGAAGATCAGATGTACCTGTTGACCTGGTATATGAAAGGGCAAAAGATAGCAGGAAACTTGATTCCATTGCAGCGCATTTTTGAGGATCTTGAAAATTGTACGAAAGGCTACACGATTCTGCCATACATATATGACACTGATAATGAAGATAATATTTTTCCACAGAATGTCAGTGAAGAGGAGATTAGAGATTTTGAGCAGGGGACTGTAAAGCAGACGAATATATATTGTTATGCGATTAGTGGTCTCGGTGATTTGTGCATCTATGTTGTGCCGGGAAATGGTGTGCTTCAAGTTGCAAATAGGTGGGAAGTTATTCTTATTATAATGCTGGTAATTTGTATACTTGTTTGTGTTGTCGTTGTATTAATATATATCCGTCATATCTTATTCCCACTCCAAAGCTTTGTCAATAGCCTTGACGAGCTTGACACAGACACATATCTGCATGACAATTCTTCCAATAATCTTTTGGAGCTTGAGAGTGCAAATGAGCAGTTTAGAAATCTGGTTAGAAAGATCCAAGCACTAAAAATTACGATTTACGAGAAGGAGCTTAATGAAAAACAGATTGAGCTTGAGTTTGCGCAAGAGCAGATAAGGCCGCACTTTTTCCTAAATTGTATAAGCCTGATACATGGAATTGCAGACAACAAGGGTGAAACAGATATTGTTACTATCACTTCCATTTTGTCTGATTATATTCGCTATATTTATAAGGGTTCCCAAGTGCTTCGTCCTCTTTCTGAGGAGATTGCCCACGTGGAAAATTATATAAGCATTCAGCGATTTCGCTACGGTGAAGACTATTTTCAATTTGACTGCATGGTAGATGATGGACTTGGAGATATTGAAATTCCGGTGCTTCTTTTGCAGACACTTGTGGAAAATTCATTTTCGCATGGTTTGACACCAGAACGAAAAGGAGAAATTTCTTTGTTTATCACAAAAGAAAAACATAATGATGCAGAATGTCTTTATATTTGTGTGTCGGATAATGGCAAAGGTTTTTCGGCGGAAGTCCTTGAAAAAATTGAAAATAATGGCGAAATCTATTACAATAACCGCCGTCATGTTGGTCTTCAAAACATCAAAAAACGTTTGAATCTGATATACGGCGAGCAAGCAGAATTTCACTTATCTAATATGGATGAGAACTTTGGCGCAATATCAGAGGTGTGGATTCCACTACAGACGAAAGATACAAATTAGGCAAAGCGTTTTGGCTCGCCGATTAATCACTTGACCGATGGGGCCTTCGTAGGATAGTGGGATGAAATGAATCCAACACAGCAGGATTATGTTATAAATAGGAACAATATTGCAAGAAATATGTAGAATTATGCTTTATACTAAAGCAAATGGTAACTATTCAGAGCCATGCAAAATTGCTTTCTGTGAATGCTTGCATTCAGACAGAATAGCAATTTTATATGGCGAGATAACCACATGAGCAAAATAGAAGCATCGAAGATGCGATTTTGCGAATGGGATTCTGAATAGTTACAGCAAATGAAATAAATCAGAATATAAGGAGAATATGAAAAATGAACGTAAAAAATGCAATTGTACAGGGCGAGAATTATCGTTTTACCGTACTAACACCGAGCATGATTCGTATGGAATACAGCGAAAAAGGTGTGTTTGTAGACAAGAAGACTCAGATGGTTGTAAATAGAACCTTTGATGTGCCGGAATACACTGTAAATGAGAAAAACGGCGAGCTGATCATTGAGACTGACAAGGCAAGACTTGTCTACACTGGAGGCAGATTTGCTGGAAACAACCTGCGTATCGAGCAGAGAAATCAAAAAGTCATCTATGAGTCCACATGGCATTACGGCGATATCGGACATAACCTGAAGGGAACCACCCGTACACTTGATCAGGCAAATGGCGAGATTCCACTGCAGGACGGTCTGTTTTCCATGGAAGGTTGGGCAGTTATCTCTGATAAGGGCTCAATGCTGCTGACAGAAGACGGTTGGATTGAAAGAAGAGAAGACATTGATGCAGAGGATTTGTATTACTTTGGATACGGTACCGACTATTTGGGCTGCCTGAAAGATTATTATAAGCTGACTGGTGCAACCCCGATCCTTCCAAAGTATGCACTCGGCAACTGGTGGAGCCGCTACTATAAATATACGGAGAAATCGTATCTCGAGCTGATGGACCGCTTCGAGAAAGAGAATATTCCATTTACCGTTGGTGTAATTGACATGGACTGGCATTTGACTGAGATCGACCAGAAATATGGAGCAGGCTGGACAGGCTACACATGGAACAAGGACTTTTTCCCGGATCCAAAGCGTTTTACCGACAACCTGCATAGAAGAGGCATGAAGGTAACGTTAAATGATCATCCGGCAGACGGTGTCAGGGCATTTGAGGATGTGTATCCAGAATTTGCTGCCTACATGGGCGTGGATCAGGAAAAGGGCGAGCCTGTTTTGATGGATTTTACGAACAGAAAGCTGCTTGAAGGCTATTTTAAATATGTCTATGAGAAGATCGAGAAAAAGGACGGTGTTGACTTCTGGTGGATCGACTGGCAGCAGGGTACTAACACCGCGATCCCGGGCCTAGACCCGCTGTGGATGCTCAATCACTATCATACCATACACAGCCAGAAAAAGGACGGCAAGGGACTTATCTTCTCCCGCTATGCCGGTCCGGGAAGCCATCGTTATCCAGTCGGATTTTCAGGTGACACCGTGATTACATGGGAATCATTAGATTTCCAGCCGTACTTCACAGCAACAGCCTCCAATATCGGCTATGGTTGGTGGAGCCACGACATTGGTGGTCACATGATGGGCTACAAGAATGATGAGCTTGCACTTCGCTGGCTGCAGCTTGGTGTATTCTCTCCGATTATGCGTCTTCACAGCACCTGCTGCGAGTTTAACGGCAAAGAGCCATGGCGCTATCGCAAGGAAGTGGAATTGATCATGGACAAGTTCCTTCGTCTGCGCCATCAGATGATCCCATATCTTCATACGATGAACCGCAGAGCAAGCGAGGAAGGTATTCCGCTTATTCAGCCGCTTTACTATCAGAATCCTGGCAAGTGGGATGCATTTAGAATGAAGAACGAATACTATTTTGGTTCAGATATTCTTGTAAATCCAATCACACAGCCAATAAGCACAGCTACCAGAATGGGTAAGGTTATGGCACTTCTTCCAGAGGGAACCTGGATTGATTTGTTTACAGGAACAGTTTACAATGGAGATCGTAAGATCGAGCTGTACCGCAGCCTTGACAGCATTCCGGTACTGGCAAAGGCAGGTGCCATTGTCACACTTGATGCGCGCACAACGGGCAATGCGATTGATAATCCAGAGATTCTTAAGGTTATCGTGGCAGCAGGTGCAGACGGAAGCTTTAGACTTGACGAAGAAGCAACCGATAATGTTTGGTGCTCAACCACATTTACATATAAGTGGGGCGATGAGGCTGTTCTTACGATCACACCAGAAAAGACAAAGAAGGAAGGAATGCCAGCAGAACGTGCATATGAACTTGTATTTGCAGGTACAGCACAAGGCATGACGGCACAGAAAAAGAAAGCAGACGGCACATATGAGACGCTTGAGACTTCTTATGACAGCGCCAAGCAGTGCACAACAATAATTCTTCCTATGCAGGATATTGAAAGTGAGATTACAGTCGTTACATACAATACTGCACTTGCTGATAATCATCAGGTTGAGCGTATCTTCGAACTGTTAAATCGCGCAGAGATCGAGTTTAGCTTAAAGGATCAGATCTATGCAATCGCCCAGAAGAAGGGATCAAGAAATGATGCATATTTGCTTGATCAGCTCACACTTCTTAATGCACCAGAGGATGTATTTGGAGCAGTGAAGGAGATTTTGACAGCATTAGATTAAGAATAAGTATCATGTTAAAATAAAAGACAGTATTTAGTAGAAAGAGGTTATGAAGCATATGAACGAAAAATGGTGGAAAAATGCGGTAGTTTATCAGATTTATCCGAGAAGCTTTAAGGATTCAAATGGAGATGGAATCGGTGATTTAGAGGGTATCTATGAGAAACTTGACTATCTGGCAGAGCTTGGCATTGATGTGATCTGGATGTCTCCAGTTTATAAATCTCCTAATGATGATAATGGATATGACATCAGTGATTATCAGGATATCATGGACGACTTTGGAACCATGGACGATTTTGATCGCGTGCTAAAGAAGGCACATAGTCTTAATATAAAAATTATGATGGATCTTGTTGTTAATCACACTTCCGATGAGCATAAGTGGTTTATAGAGAGCAAGAAGAGCAAGGACAACCCGTACCATGATTATTATATGTGGGCAGATCCTGACAAGAACGGCAATCCGCCTAACCGCTGGGAGTCATGCTTTAGCGGTTCAGCATGGGAGTATGTAGAGAGTGTAGGTCAGTTTTATCTTCACTCCTTCTCCCGTAAGCAGCCAGATTTAAACTGGGATAATCCGAAGGTTCGCGAGGAAGTCTTTAAGATGATGACCTGGTGGTGCGACAAGGGAATCGATGGCTTCCGTATGGATGTAATCAGTATGATTTCCAAGTATCCTGGTTTGCCGGATGGACCGGAGAATGGAAATGGCTACACTGGAAACACAAGCTGTGACGGTCCAAACATCCACAAATATCTGCGTGAGATGAACGAAAAGGTACTGTCTAAGTATCGCCTGATTACTGTAGGTGAGTGTCCAGGCGTAAATGCTGAGCAGGCAAAGAAATATGCAAATATTGATGGCAGCGAGCTTGATATGATTTTCCAGTTTGAGCATGTTTCAGGAAGTGCGCTGAAACCGTGCCATCATGGAAAGTGGGACGGTGAGGCAATGACTATGCCAGAGCTGCGTGCAAACTTTACAAAGTGGCAGAAGGACTTAGAGGGATGCGCATGGAACAGCTTGTTTTTATCTAATCACGATCAGCCAAGATGTGTTTCACGCTTTGGAAATGATAGTGAGCAGTACCGTGAGCTGTCAGCCAAGATGCTTGCAACTATGACTCATTTTCAGAAGGGTACGCCATATGTATATCAGGGTGAGGAGCTTGGCATGACAAATGCCTACATGGAAAATATCGCAGATTATCGTGATATTGAAAGTCTCAATGCTTACAAAGAGCTGACAACAAAAGAAAATATCCCGGCCAAAACAGTTATGGGCTATATCAAGGCAGTTGGACGTGACAATGCACGTACACCAATGCAGTGGGACGCATCTGACAATGGCGGCTTTACATCAGGCACACCATGGCTGCAGGTAAATAAAAACTACAAAACAATCAACGCAGCCGCACAGGTAAACGATCCAGATTCTGTTTTTGCTTATTATAAAAAGCTGATTGCACTTCGCCATACAAACGAAGTTATGGTGAACGGTGTGTATGACGTATTGATTCCAGATCATCCGCAGATTTACGCATATACCAGAACACTCGGTGATAAACAGCTGCTTGTACTTTGTAATGATTCAGAAAAAGAGGTGGGAGTTCCTGCAGAAATTGAGGAAAAGATTGCAGGCGCACAGGGCATTTTGATTCAGAATTATAAGGATGTAAAGGCTGGCGTGCTGAGACCTTACGAGGCAGTGGTTTACGCATGGTGACAGGGACGGTGGCTCAAAATGTGTCCCTACTGGTTCGATATGTGTCACTAAAAACATCATGATATTAAAAAGTCTGAAAGTTCAAGAAAAGAGCTTTCAGGCTTTTTTGTGTTTACTAGAATGTAGTCGAGTAGGGAAAAGAACAAAAGTTTGCAAACTTGAGCCACCAGGGACACTAATCAAGTCAGCGTACCTGTCCCCAATGGTTCCAAGAGGGTGCAGCCCTCTTGATCGTTATTCTTGTTCCAGCGGGAAGCTCGGCAACGCTTCCAGCAGCTTTTCTTGTCCGTCCATCCTGATACCCCCGTCAGATTGATTTTTTCCATGATACCATATCTGGGAGTATGGAGCCAGAGAAACCGGCGATTTTCTGCTGGTAAATTCTACGCATTTAGAGCGGCACTATGGCGGGGATAGGATAAAACACTCACATACCCCGCCGACTATACGGGAAAAACCTTGAAATATAGGGCTTTTTAAGGCCCTAAATGCGTAGGTTGGTGCTTTGTTGCGATATGCTCCACGGTTACGGTGTATTGTTCATATTCTGTTTTCGGGAATCTTTATGAAATCTTCAAAATTGCCCGGTATGCTATCCGTAAAATCAAAGAAAGGACTTGATTATATGGATATGATTTTGAAAACGACTGACCTCTGCAAAAATTTCAAGGGGCAAATGGCGGTAAACAATGTGTCACTGAACATCCGGCGCAACTCGGTTTATGGTCTGCTGGGGCCGAATGGGGCTGGCAAATCCACGATCTTAAAAATGCTCACCGGCATTTTGCACCCCACATCGGGAAGCATCGAGTTTGACGGCCACCCGTGGAAGCGGAATGATCTGGAGCATATCGGTGCTTTGATTGAGATGCCCCCGCTTTACGAAAATCTGACTGCATACGAAAATCTCAAAGTCAGAACTACATTGCTCGGCCTGGACGATGCACGAATTAACGAGGTATTGCAAATTGTCCAGCTCACGAATACCGGCAAGAAACGGGCCGGGCAGTTTTCTCTTGGTATGAAGCAGCGGCTTGGTATTGCTATTGCATTGCTGAACAGTCCCCAGCTTTTGATTCTGGATGAACCGACTAACGGCCTTGACCCTTTAGGGATTGAGGAACTTCGAGAGTTAATTCGCTCTTTTCCCTGCAAAGGGATTACAGTTATTTTGTCCAGCCATATTCTGTCAGAAGTCCAGCAGATTGCAGATCATGTGGGTATCATTGCTGGCGGCGTCCTTGGATATGAGGGAGAGCTTCGCGCCGGTGAAGATTTGGAACAACTCTTTATGGATGTTATTCGCAGAAATGGTAAGGAGGGATATTAAATGGAGATGGCATATATTCAGGCAGAGAACCTAAAGCATAAGAGAACTTTCACAAAAACGCTGATCGTTCTGGCCCCGTTTGTAACTGCGCTTATGAACTTTTTTGCCCCTCTTTGGTTCCAGCTCAATTCTTATAATTGGTGGTATATCCTGCTTTATCCTGGATTCCTTACGCTCACCTGTGCCTTGATTGAACAGCGGGATAATGGCAAACTAAAATATCGTGCCGTTGCTTCATTGCCTGTTTCGCAGAACAAAGTCTGGAAAGCAAAAATTGGAGTGGCCGGTATTTACTCCTGTGTGGGGAATTTTATTTTCCTGGCGCTAAATCTGCTGGGCGGTTTTGCAATATTAGTTATCAACGAAATTCCCCTGACAATCGGAATTTGGCAGGCTGCGGCCGGAACAGCTTGTATTGTCATTGCAAGCCTATGGGAAGTTCCGCTGTGCTTATGGTTATCAAAAAAAGTTGGTATCTTTGTCACGGTTATTCTTAATGCCGGACTTGGAAGCGTTTTAGGGATTTTCACGGCTACAACCTCTTTGTGGATGATCTGCCCGTATAGCTGGGTGCCGCATCTTATGATTTCCGTGTTAGGTATTTTGCCTAATGGTGAGCCGGTTGCAGATCAGAGTACGGCAATGGCATTTTGGATGATTATACTTGTATTGGTCATTTCGCTGGCCTGGTTTGCGGCGCTGTCATTTTTAACTGCAAGATGGTTTGAGAAAAAGGAGGTGGGGTAACTATGGTATCTGTGGTTCGCTGCTGGAAAGCAGAATATCAGAAGTGTAAACATAGCATTTTGCTCTATATGCACAGCATGATTCCGATTATATGTGCGGCGATTTTTGCGGGTTACTATCATATATCCAGATGGGAACTGGCAACCAAAATCAGTGCCTATCTGGAAGTGCTGGCCGTTGCGTTCCCGTTTCTGATCGGCATTATTGTGGGCCTGGTTGTTCAGATCGAAAATCAGGCCGGGCATTATCAGCTTTTGTTGGGAACAATCCCATCTCGCATGGCAACGTATATTGGTAAACTTGGTTTTCTGATGATCTGTGCTTTTGGCGCAACATTTTTAGCGTTAGGAACATTCGCTGCACTATATAGGGATGCTCCGGCAAGCCTTTACCTGAAAGCAGGGATTCTATTGTTGATTACCATGCTTCCCATTTACCTGATTCATTTGTTTGTGGGAATGAGCTTCGGAAAAGGTGCATCTATGGGATTGGGAATTGCAGGGAGTTTAATAGCTGCCCTTATGATAACAGGGCTTGGTGACGCTACATGGAAATATATTCCCTGGGCCTGGGGCGTTCGTGCTATGGATTACACTGTGCTTGCATGGGATAACCCCCAACTGTATGCACAGGTAAAAACCGATTTTTTCAGCGGTATGATTATTTCTGTATGCTGCACTGTTTGTCTGCTGATTGCCAGTTTGGCTTGGTTTCATGGTTGGGAGGGAGGTAAAAACAGTGAATAAAAAGTGCCTGTTTGCCGTGGTAATTGTGCTTGTAAGTCTTATATGCTTATCGGCCTGCGGTGCGCTCCGCGATACCGCCGATAAAAATAAGGCGTTAAATGAATCTCTGCCGTATTATGAGCTGAACGCCGCAAACTATGATGAAATTTCATATAACGGCCTGACATATACCATAACGGATGAATGTCTTGAAATGTCAGAACTGCAAGAAGAAATCGGACAGGTATCGAAACGCTTCAAAAATGTGGCGGGGGAAGATTTCAGTTTCGGCTACGTTTACAGTATTGTGGATGTGGATATAAGCAATGCCGTAGCTGTAAATATCAACAATGAATATCGGAAAGCTGACATTAAAAATAATGATGAGTAACCTCGACAATGTGGTATAATGGGGCGGGAGGTGATTTTTTGACCCACTTACTTGTAGTTGACGATGAAGTTTCTATCTTGGAATTGATTAAGAACAGTTTGGGGAAAGATGGATATTTGATAACAGTCTGTCAAAATGCGGATGATGTAGACATCAAAAAGCTGCATTTCTATGACCTCATTCTTTTGGATGTGATGATGCCTGGCACAGACGGGTTTGAGTTTTGCAAACAGATCAGGAATATGGTAGACTGCCCGATTCTCTTTCTGACCGCAAAGACATTAGAGGAAGATATATTGTTTGGATTGGGCATCGGTGCGGATGATTATATTACGAAACCTTTTCGTATTCAGGAGCTTCGCGCCCGTGTCGCGGCACATTTACGCAGAGAAAAAAGGGAGCATCACAGCACACTTTCATTTGAGCCTGATATAAGATTTGACCTTTCCGCAAAGGTACTGTATGTTTCAGAACAGCCGGTTCCCCTTACCAAAAGCGAGTATTCAATCTGTGAATACCTTGCGAAAAACCGGGGACAGGTTTTTACAAAAGAACAAATCTATGAAGCCGTTTTCGGGTTTGATGGAATAGGCGATAACTCTACGATCTCAACGCATATAAAAAATATTCGTGCGAAATTGGAGCATTTCAAAATAAGTCCGATCAGCACCGTATGGGGGATAGGATATAAATGGGAGTGAAAAAGAAACCTACATTGAAAATATTGTTTCGCCAGTTTGCTATCTCCCTCATTGTCATGCTGGTAGCGGCAATTATTGTCCCTTCTGGTTTGGAGGGACTTGCTGTAAATGTTGGATTAGCTACAAGAGCAAATCTAAGTGAATTGCAGGTAAAAGAGATCATTCCAACGCTGACGATTGCCCCGGATATTACAAAGGTTGTGATTCCACAGGGATGCGGCTACTTAATTCTGGACAAGAACTTTAATGAGCTTTACAGCAATATGGACGATGATGAAAAAGAAATTGCCCTGCTGTACGCAAAGGGAGAATATATTGAATATGCTACGGGGAGGCAGTTTGCACTTGTTGTCCGGGAAAACGAATTTTGCGTTTTAAGGTATTATATTGGTTCTCAATTTACAGTGTCATGGCTACCGGAATATTTTCCATCTCCTGACACGCTTGCGTTTATCCTGATGGCTGTAAATTCGCTGCTGGTCATTATCATACTGACCGCCAGATTTGCTAAGAACCTGCGTACACAACTGACCCCGCTTTTTGAAGCAACTGCGGAGGTTTCAAAGCAAAACCTTGATTTTGAAGTAGGACACGCCAAAATCAAAGAGTTTGAAGATGTCCTTGCATCTTTTTCAGATATGAAAGATAATCTGAAAATTTCGTTAGAACGGCAATGGAAAACCGAACAGACACAGAAAGAGCAAATCGCCGCGCTTGCCCATGATTTGAAAACGCCTCTGACGGTTATTCAAGGAAATGCTGATTTACTCACAGAAACAAATCTTGATGATGAGCAACGATTATACGCTGGTTACGTCGTGGAAAGCTCCGGCCAGATGCAGTCATATATTCAAACCCTGATTGATATATCACGGGCGGCGGTTGGTTATCAGCTCCATATTGAAAGTATAGACTTGCCAGCGTTCATGCAGCACTTGTTCG
Organism: Anthropogastromicrobium aceti; assembly: GCF_020687335.1. Lineage (NCBI taxonomy): Bacteria > Bacillati > Bacillota > Clostridia > Lachnospirales > Lachnospiraceae > Anthropogastromicrobium > Anthropogastromicrobium aceti. The sequence continues at coordinate 9,564 of NZ_JAJEQN010000047.1, read as the reverse complement.
GTTATATGGAATCACTATGCCGGACAAAAGAAATCAGGCTGCAAATGAATACTGTTTCACTCCCTCAAATGCTGAAATTTGATAGGGTGCTGATAGAACGTGCTATTATGAATGTTATCAGTAATGGGCTGGACTACTCCCCGCAAGGCGGAACGCTTTATGTGGATGTTCAGAGTAACAACGGTTTCGTGGAAATTTCAGTCACAGACGAGGGAACGGGGTTTTCTAAAGAGGCATTATGCCACGCACAGGAACGGTTCTATATGGGCGATCAAAGCCGCAATTCAAAGTTACACTTTGGTATGGGTCTATATATTACGAATTCGATTATGGAACAACATAATGGTCAGCTTATTTTAGAAAATTCAAAAGAAACCGGCGGCGCAAAGGTTACTATGAAACTTCCTTGCTGATTTTCCGATAGTGTAATGGACGTCTTTTATGTCCGTCCATTTTTCAAATCTTTATGTAATCTTCAAAAATTCCTCTTATCATGTATCTAAAGAAAAAACATCTGCCCAGCGGCAGAAAAGAAAAAAACGCTGCTGGGCAGACCCATTTTCACGCTTAATTTATATTCACTGGTGGCGGTTTTGAGAAATCAAGGCCGCTGCTTTCTTTCTGTCATTCCCAGCAGTTAAAGGCATGGCGGCCCACGGGAGGACGCCGCCATGCTGTTTTACTATCATTATAATCTAATCCACTTCTACCGCTTAAAAAAAGCCTTGCCCCGCCACGGGAATATTCCGGCTATGAGTATGAACTATACCATGTAAGAAAACAACAAAACGCTTCAAATCGTCGCCCGGTAGGTTTACGACCTGCCGGGCGATTTTTGTCGATTTTCGCGGATTGTCATTTCCGGCAAAAAATCAGATGGAAAAGGAGGCGGTCAGCAGACCAGGGCCAGCATAGGCCCCTGACAACGGACAGGATCATCCTGCTCACTCCCCACGGAAAGGGGGTGAGAAGATGGGTGACCATGGGGACAGGGACGGTGGCTCAAAATGTGTCACTACTGGTTCGATATGTGTCCCTAAAAACATCATGATATTAAAAAGTCTGAAAGTTCAAGAAAAGAGCTTTCAGGCTTTTTTTGTGTTTTTACTAGAATGCAGTCAAGTTGTTGGGAACAAGAGTTCGAATAAATATTGACATATTGATGAAAATGCGGTATAACAGATAAAGAACAAATGTTCAGAACGATTAATGCGAAAAGAAGTTATGTCAAAAAAGACAAAAAATGTTATTATGGGACAAGCGTACAAATGAGAAAGGAGGTGTAGAGCATGATTAATGTACACAGCGAAGAGTACATATTGGGGAAAAATATAAGAAATTGTAGAATGAAAAAGAAATGGACACAAAAGCAGTTAGCGATTGCCGTGGATGTTGATCGTGCTGACATCTCAAGGTATGAAAATGGAACAAAAGGTGCAATGAACTTTAAAAAGTTAAAAAATTTTGCAGAAGCACTTGATGTAACAATAGATGATTTGCTTGATAAGGAAAATTTAAAAAGAGGAGCTTCAATACAAAAGAAATATGATCAATTAAATCCTGTACATCAAAATATAATAAACGAAACAATCGATGCATATTTGTGTAAAGAAAATAAAGGTACGATAATAAGTTGAAATGCCATTTAGCCCTTAAAGCTGAATGGCATTTTTTATTTGACAAAAAAGTGTGGTAAATTCGCCACATAGATGTGGCATATATGCCGCCAAAAGAACGCGTATATTTTGTTATGATAAGATCAGTTCAAAAAACAAAATTATTTTTTAGCCTGATTCTAGAGAAGGCGAAGGATACCATAGCAAAGCCTACAGAATAATGATTGATCAATTGATTCTGTAGGAATGTGTATGGGATTACTGAGTCTGCCTCTGGAATTTTTTTGCCATTTGCTAAAATTGGGCAGATACCATGTCTCTTATGTACATAGTTTATTTTAATGCGCTGTTGGTATTCTTCTCTTTCTGAATTAAGGGGAAAGGAAAAAATGGAGAATATCATTGCACAAAATGAACATGTTACGCTGAGGGAGTTAAGAACGCAGATAAGTGCCACATCAGAAGGAAAACTGCCTACATTTAAGCAGCTTATGGAAATGAAATCTGCTGTAGTGGCTCAAAAGGTTGTGAATACAGCATTGTTGACAGTCTATCAGAATGGATATGCAGTCTATGAAGCAGATGGTGCGCGAACTGTTATGGCAGTGGATCGCTGCAAAGAATATACATATGACTTTGACAATGGGACTCGAATTACTATTCAACAGGAACTACTGGAGAACGAAGAGTGGAGTATCCGACTTTTAATGGAAGGAGAAATGCGGCTTGAACACAATCACAATAAAACTTTTGATAAATTCGAATGCGTATCGTTGGAGTGTGACGGTTCAGATTGGTCTGCGGTAGCAAGTGTGGATTTTTTGCAGGAGGATAATGAGGTGGTATTAGCAGAAATAGAACTTTGCATGTTGTATGAGGCTATGGACAAGCTGACAAAACGTCAAATGGAAGTCATCCGACTTTATTTTTATAAGGGAATGAGCCAACAGGCAATTGCACAAAAATTGGGGATTGGTCGGAGAGCAGTTGGAAACTGTATTGAAGGGGCATTAAAAAAAATTAAAAAAATTTTTCAAAAAAGTACCTCCCAAGCTGCTTAAAACGGTGTGCTTTATGAGAGAACAAATTTCTCAAATAAATGAAGGAGGTACAAACCTATGAATGCGGTAAGTAGACTTACAGCAAAAGAATTAAATCTGGCAGCGAGAACTGTGTTTGCGGAAGCAGCTACAGAAGGATTGAACGGCCAGATGGCAGTGGCGCAGACGATGTACGATCAGCTGCACCACAACATTATCGGAGCAGATGGTTCAGGTTTTGGAAAAACACTCGAAGAGGTTATTAAAAATGCCTACACCACACCAACAAATCAGGATATCCGGGGAAGCAGCTGTTTAGAGGCGGTGATTCGTGTATTTCTGGAGGGACAGAGGATTTTTACAGATCATTACGTGTATTTCTTTATGTCTGACAGAGGAAGCAGCTACTGGAGAAATTACTGGGATACCCACTACGTAAACATGGGAAAGCTCAAAAATCATACCTTTTGGGGAGTGGCAATTCCAGATGATGAGAAAACACAGCCGTTTGCCCGCTATGTGGCATCAGTGGATGATCCAGACGGATGGACATTTGTGTATGAAGAAGCCGGAAGTGACAAGGAACTTTTAGAAAGCTATCCTCGTCTGAATAATGGAAATCTTGTGGAAGTGCTTGGCACACAAAAGGGAAGTGATGGAGCAGTCTGGAACATGATTTCCATTGCAGGAGCATATGCCGGATATGTCAGAGCGGATCACCTAAGGAGAAAGTAGGTGCGTCATGCTTGAGACATTGATTTTATGCATGGCACTGGATTATCTGACGGGGATGATGGCGGCAGGCATATTTCACAAGAGCAAAAAATCTGCACAGGGAGGTCTGGAAAGCAGGAGCGGCTGGAAGGGACTTTGCAGAAAAGGAATCTCATTACTGATTGTGCTGGTGGCCTACCGTCTTGATTTGATTGCTGGAACTGATTTTATCTGTAATGCAGTGATGGCTGCGTATTTAGTGAATGAGTTGTTATCTATTACAGAAAATCTCGGATTAATGGGAGTGCCGGTGCCAAAGGTTTTAACTAGTGCGATTGATCTTCTCAGACAGAAGAGTGAAGCACAGGAAACAAACAAGATGCAGAGAGCCAAAGGGGAATTGGTCGAAGCAGGGGAAAAAGAACAGAAACATCAAGAAAGAGAATATCAAAAAAGAGAGGAAAAAGAATTATGAATGGAGTAAATGAAACAAATAAGTCTAATGAGATGATTACAGCTGATAGAATCGAAGCTGTAAAGCAGGAAGGACGAAGTCTGGTGCGTGAATGCATCAAGGAAAGAAGCCGTTTTTCTCGTGTATTTGAGACAAAGAATGGAGAAAAAGCAGCAGTTATATATCCGAAGGCAGTACATTTCAAAAAGGATGATGCATGGGAAGTAATCGACAATACACTTGTGCTTTCTAAAGATCAGCTCGCATATGAGAATGCACAGGGCAGAATGAAGGTAAGAATTGCGAGAATACCGAAGCAAACAGAGCAGCAGAAGAATGTGGTGCTGCTTAATCTGGAAGAGAATCAGAATGCGAGAAGTGCTCTGCAGGATCAGACAGAAGAGAAGTCTGGAATCATCGAGCTTGCCAGTGTTGAGAAAGATGGATTTACGATTTTCTGGGGACTGAAAACACAGGAAGAAAAAATGCAGGAAGAAAAGCCTGCTATGCTTTCACAGATGAATGCGCCAGAAGTGACAGCAGTTCCAGTCGAATTTAAACTAAATTCGATTCACCCACAGACAGCAGAAGAAAAGCTTCTGAAGCTTTCCAAGCTGTCATCCGCAGGATATTTTAGAGAGATTCTTCCGGGGATGGATATTCGTTACCGCCTGGAATCTGAGGTGGTAAAGGAAGAGATTATTCTGAAAAAGAAAGAGGCTGCAACAGAAACAATCACATTTGTGATGAAACATCCGGGACTTTCAATGCATGTGCTTGCAGATGGCAGTGTGGCTTTATGCAGGATGTTCGCACAGGAAGCAAAAGACACCGCTGAAATTTCAGATGAAAATGCTGTATTCTTTTTGGATGCACCAATTTTATTCGATAAAAATGGAGAAATCTTAAAAGCTGCTTATCAGATTGAAAAAGGACAGGGAATTTCTGAAATTACAATTAAAATGGATGCGTCATGGCTCATGGATGAAGGCAGAGCTTATCCTGTTACGGTTGATCCGACCGTTCGCATTGAGAAGAAACAGACAACCATTGACGATGCTTTTGTGCGTTCGAAAGATCCAAGCAGTAGCTATGGCTATAACTTCAGTGAGCTGGAGGTTGGAAAGAACCGACCGTATGAGATATGCCGTACTTTCTTAAAGTTTAATACACTTCCACCACTTGAAAAGGGAGCTGTTATTACAGATGCAAGATTAAATCTGTATCAGTATCGATTTTCAGCAGACAATGGACAGGGCTTTCGTGTCAGTGCTCATGAGGTGACAGGTTCATGGGAGCAGCGTACTCTAACATGGAATAATCAGCCAAAATTCAAGCCGGAGGCATTGGACTATCTGACACTGGAAAATACCAATGGCATGGCTGTGCCGAAGACATTTGATGTGACAAAGCTGATTCGTGGCTGGTACAACAATCCGTCTAGTAATCATGGAATCGCATTAAAAGCAGTCAATGAGAATGTATATGCAACAGCGACATTGGTCTCCTCTGATATGCCGGTCAATAAGTATGGCTTGACAGCTGACTGTTATCCGATTGGAATTGTCTATTACCGAAGTACAAAGGGTCTTGAGGATTATTATAGTTATCACGAGCAGGAATTAGGACGTACCGGAAGTGGTTATGTAAACCGATATAATGGAAATCTTGTATTTATTCATGAAGATGAAGGCACAAGTGGTATTCTGATGCCGGTCAGTGTCAGTCATGTGTACAATCTTTCTGATTGTGATACAAAGAGTCGTTTTGGAAAGGGATTTCGTCTGAGTCTGATGCAGGAATTGAAGGCATCTGGAAACAGTGATTATCCATATGTCTTAACGGATACCGATGGAACAAATCATTACTTCTACAAGGATACCTCCGATTCCAATAAGCTCAAGGATGAGGACGGACTGGGTCTTGTAATTACACAGACTTCAAGCAGCGAATACGATTCGTACCGAATCATGAAGGATAAGGATGAGGTACAGTATGTGTTTGGTCAGGATGGTTATCTGCGTCAGATTAAGGATACGTATGGAAATGCAATGAAGTGTCAGTATGGACCAAACAGTGCCGGAAATTATATTCAGTATGCAGAAGATCCGACAGGTGCGAGAGTTGTATTTAATTACAACAGCGATCTGACAAAGCTTGTCAGCATTACGGCAAATAAGAGAAATACTTCCTTTGCGTATGATGCCGCCGGTCATCTGACTAACATTACCTACCCAGATGGAAAGACAAGTCGTTTTGGTTATGACGGCGATAAGCTGATCTGGGCAGAAGGAGCAGATAAAAGACGTATTGTATATGGATACCGAACCGATTGTGGTGTGGAACGTATTGCAAAGATTGGGGAGGGATATACGGATGCAGCAGGTACCTTCCATACAGGAACAGAGATTGAAGTTACTTATCCGGAGCTTGGAACAACTGTTTATACAGAGCCGGGTCTGGATGGAAAGTTATCATCATCAGCAGACAATCATGTGTATACATGGAAATTTAATCGATTTGGTTCTCCTGCTGAGATCTCAGACAATGCCGGTCATGTCAGCACTTTCAGTCATTATGATGATGGTGCCAGACGTCATAAGCTGAGACAGTCAGCAGTGACCGGAAAACTTGTAACCAATCTGCTAAAGAATACAGGATTTGATGCGATGGGTGAGTTTGAAGACGGCTGGGGCAATGCATCCGGTCTGACAGAAGCGTCTGCATGGGGCGTTGAACGTGTTACGGACAAGGGATACTTTGCCGATACCTCCATTCGAGTCACAAAGACACAGAAAAACAGCTTTGCCGCTGTGATTCAGGAGGTCTGGTTAGAAGCAGGAACTTATACACTTTCTGCCTATACTTTTGTAAAGGATGTCGCAGCGGTTTCAAATAATGCACAGGCAGGAGCAGGACTGGCAGTTCGTTTTGCAGATCAGTCGATGGCATATGGATTAAAATTTCTGACAGGAAATACAGACACCGATATTGACGGCGGATGGAAGCGAATTAGCCAGACCTTCACCGTAAGCAACGCACAGGTTGTCACAATCTATGGTGGAATCTTCAACACAACAGGTACCGCATGGTTTGACTGTTTCCAGCTGGAGACAGGAGATCGCATGAGCGATTTTAACATGGTGAATAATGGCCGCTTTGCAAGAAACAGCACTAACGGTGTAAATGACTGGAACCATGTAAATCTGGTCGCATCCGATACAACAGTAACAGACAGTGAGAGAGGAAGTTGTCTTAAAATTACCGGAGAGCCGGATAAGGAAAAGCGTGTGCTTCAGGGAATCTATGCGAAAGGCGGCGAAGGTGACGTATTCCGTTTCGGTTGTTTTGCAAAGGCAGAAGCCATTCCGGGAAAGACGTTTCGTATTGCAGCAGCAGTCATCTATGCCGACGGAACCCATAAGTGGGAAAATGTGGATTTTGATCCATATCGAAGCGGTTGGCAGTATGTTTGTGGTGTGGTATCAACGGATGATGAGGACTCTGTAACCAACAAGCAGTATACTGCGGTTCATCTTTACATTATGTATGACAATCAGATGAATCCGGGATATTTTACAGATGTCCAGTTTATAAAAGATGACAGCTGGAGTTATACTTACGACAGCAAGGGAAACTTAAACACAGCCAAAAAGACAAGAGAAAACAATGCCTTCCAGCATAACAGCAAGGATCAGATCAGCCGAATGGCTGCAATGGACGGCACTGCCTATGATATTTATTACAATGCGCAGAGAATGCCGCTGTATGCAAAGAGTGCCGAGGGTCAGCGAAGCTATTTCTGGTACAACAAAAAGGGTCAGCCGACAACTATGTCCATTGAGGCAGATAAAAATTCAGCCGCAGTTACAGTGGGAAGAGTGTACTATATTCGCCAGCAGCGTTCCGGAAAATATCTGGATACAAAGGACGGAGATGTTACGGGATCCAATGTGCAGCAGTACCAGTTTAACGGATCGGATGATCAGAAATGGAAGGTTGAAAATGCAGGAGACGGTTACATAAAGCTGATCTCACAATCGGGAGGAAAGTCAAAAGCCGTTGATGTATTCAATACGCTGGATGCAGACAAAACCAATATTCAGTTGTATCCGGATCTGGGTCATGAAGCACAGAAGTTTCAGCTAAAGGCCGTAGCAGGCGGTGGCTATCAGTTACTTGCCAAGTGCAGCAACAATAAAAGATGCATTATGGTATCAGCCGGAACAAGTGCAAATGATGTGTTTGCCGACAAGGCAAATGTGGAGCTTGGAACGGCTGCCGTAGATGAGGAACCAAGAAGTATCTGGTATTTTGAACCTGCCGATGAAGGTGCTGTCAGTGCAAAGCCAACAAATGGAATGCTCTGCCGTATTAGGGCTCGTCATTCCGGTCAGTATGTGCGTGCAGTAAATGACACAATGAGAGTGGGAGACGGTTTGCAGCAGACCTATAGTTCCTTTAGCCAGGCTGAGGAGTTTCTTTTGACAAAGGCTGAAAACACAAACGGAACGGATTGGTATTTTATCAGAAGTGTGTCAGATCCGGAAAAATATCTTGATGTATGTAGTAAGGGAACTGATGGATATGACCGCCCGACTCTTCAGGCAAAAAGTGGAGCTGACAGTCAGAAGTTCTGTTTTAAGGAACTTCGAACCGGCTATGTAATTGAAAACAAGCAGGGCTATCAGTTTGATGTAAAATTGGGAGATTATGCAAATCTGGCAACAGTTATTGCAACGGGAACCCCGTCTAGTGTGGCATTTTCTGATATTCAGGACAATAAGGTTTTTGTATTAGAAACAGTAGCTAAGCGGATTCGAACCGGTATGAGCTATACAGCTGATGGTCGAAATGTGGCGAGTGTAACCGATGCCAGAAAGAAAACAGTTTCCTACAGCTATGACAGTGACAATCGACTGCTGACAAAGATGACCGATGCCAGAAATAACAGCACACAGTACAGCTATGAGGCGACAACCGATCGTCTGAGCAGTGTGAGTGCAACTGTTTTGGGACAGACACGAAAGGTTTCCTATGCCTATGACGAGGGAGATCGAATCAAAACAATTGCTCATGGAGGAACAACTTACACGTTTGATTATGATGGATATGGCAATCAGACAGCAGTAAAGGCTGGAGATCGCACATTGGAGCGTTACAGTTATGCGCCTAACAATGGTCCACTCACAAAGATTTCCTATGGAAATGGGGATGTGCAGGAAATTCTATATGACAAAGAGGAGCGTATCAAGTCCAGACGCTGGAATGGTCAGAGTACCGATGCTGTGCGTTATGAATACGATGCCTATGGCAGTCTGGAAACGGAAACCGATCTAACCAATGGTCGTATTGATCATGATCAGTATGATATGACCGGAAGACTCGTACAGAGTGTGACGCTGGAAAAGAATACCGGGGCAGCAGGTGAGCCGACTGTGACAAACATGCATGAGGTGCAGTCACTTGAGATTGGTTATGACAATTATAATCGCGTAAATCGACTGGTGCAGAGTCTGGAGGGATCAAAGACAAAGACCGGTTTGGTGTATGGAGATGCATCAAAGACACAGCGACCAGGATTATCCTATGGACTTACTGTCGATGGAACACAGAGACAAAGTTTAGCTTATGATGCGATGGCACGATGCACAAAGGAAACCGTGACACTTCCGGGTGGACAGACACGAGAAAACCGCTTTACTTATGGAACCCTTCATCATCTGACCGATATGGACAG
>NZ_JAJEQN010000046.1:0-26968 GCF_020687335.1 Anthropogastromicrobium aceti | reverse complement strand
CTTTAATTTCTCAATGTGCAAGTTCAAAGAATGTGATTTTTTCCCGATTTAATAGCATAAATTTTTTAATTAAATGTACCTTTTATGTTGTTAGATCTGTAATGTGTATTCAGAAGATATCGACATTAAAAATTTTATAACAATCTCCAAATCAATTAAAAACTTTGAGAAATCACCACTTTATCTAAAAGGGTACACTATATAATTTTAAAAGTAAATATCATTTTCCTTGTTTTTGTGTCTTTTTCACACTTTTTTCTCAGCTAATGCAAATATTATTGTATGTGTTTACCCGTCTGGCTTTTTTATCTCACTTGCGTCACTGCAAGTATCACTATTATGGCATGTTTATTTTATCTGTTTTTGTAGCAAAAGTCCTTTGTCTAATAAAAATTACTTTTTCCGTCTCTCATTTGACCTTCCATGACTGCAACAGTTCAATCGACATGATGCCCTTTCCACTATGTGTCACAGTCGAATGACCACTCGTCATCGTCTCACCCACGCTCACACTGCAGTACGAAGAAAAAACACGTCCCCATTGTTTCCAGAAATCTGTCTCAATCAACGGATCATCACCTAGGTAATCTGCTGTTGACAGGTAATACTGCCAATTTCCTTTTTCATAGCCATTCGTCCAGTTTCCATCCCACTTCTTAGCCAGTATCTTTGCCACTTCTGTCTTCTGAGCCTCAGCATCCTCTGCATCTTCCATATAATAAATAGCATTATATAAATAGTTAGAAGTAGGGATGATCACATCATTTTCTGCCTGAATCTTCATATTCTGCATTATAAGGTACGAGGTTGCATTCAGCTGGATATATTCTACTTGATCTGCACCTGGTGTCAAAACAAGATACATGATATCCGTAAACGTTCCCAGATCCTTCTCGTCGCAATAATATGGTGCATTTTGTATTGCTGCTTCAATCTGATTACAGTCATCTCCAAAGGAAAGTCCAAATGGAATATCTGACCAGTCAATTGAAAGGGATTCATAGTTATGTAAAAATAGATCTACTGTCAACCCATTATCTGTCGGATCAAGCACACATCCAATGCAGCTGCCAAGACTCTCATCGTACCAGTAATTAAGCCAAAATCCGCTCTCCAAATATGGATACTGACTAGACTGGTATGATGCCCCTCTCTCTTTTAATAATGCCTGTTCAATTTGATCAGACACTTGATCACCGATCGCAAGTAATTCATCGGTGCTTTCTGCCGTTATGTCAGTTTGGAAACTGACTTTGACAGTATCGCTTGTGTCTTGTGCCAATAAATATTCTATAGCCGACTGTACATCAAGCGTTTCCTGATCATTCTTGGCAAACACTGGCACAACTGCTGACAGCATTACAGAAACACATGTAGGTGCAACTAATATTCGAACTCTTTTGCTCATAGTTTGTACCTCCTTCTTTGAAATATCACTCACAATATTGTTTTATTTTTTCTTCTATCTGTATGTTATCATGAATACCAGTATTTTGTCAATTTTATTTAGGTTTTTAAACAGCTACTTTTTTCTCAAATCTCCACCAATACTTTACAGGTCTTTATCTGGCAAGCAATTCCATACTTTAAAATCTTATGAAAACCAGCATCTCTAAGCTTCTGTGTATAGTCTCGATCTTTGATCTGCTTTAATGCCTCTTTACAATCTTTTTCTAGTTGATCTTCATCATCTGAATATTTTACTTCTATTACAATTCCAATATCTGAATCATCAATCTCGATCAAGATATCGCTAAATCCACTTCCGGATTCTCGATTTGATGACACCTCCCAGCCTGTCTTGAAACTCAAAATCCCAAGAAGAATACCATGGTAGAAATTTTCTTTGATTGATTTTCGAACAAAAGTATCACGAATGCTAATTGTCTTACCCATATAGGCAGTCAACAGCCGTTCAACCTCTTTTTCTTTTCCTTCCATCAATGCCTGACAAAATGCATTTGCCATTTGACCATCTTTTTTGACTTCATCTTGAAACAGACTTAAAATATTATCTGTGACTATATTTCTGATCTCCCGATTCGGAATTACCAAACGATAGCGTCCATCGTCCTCTGATCCTCTTTGGGTCAAATACCCAGTCATAAAGAGTGTACTCCATAAATTATCAATTGTGGAATATAATTCTTTGTAGGTAATCGTTTCATTAATCCGCTTTCGAACCACATTTCCACTCACAAGACGTTCTAATTCTGTTTTTGCAAGCTTCTGTGGTTCCCCAACACTGTCAATAAAATGATTGATTACTTCGTTCCCGCTTGTGTTTAACCAATAATTTTTTGGTGTCGCATTGGGGGTTGTCAAATGGTCTGCGCAATAATTTACAACATCCCAAGGGCAATAGACATCTGTATTTCCAAACCGATATCCATCATACCATTCTTTGACTTCCTCATAATGATCTTGCTGATTCAAACTTTTAAGCATCTTTTTCACTTCATCATCAACAAATCCAAATGTTTCATCATAATCCGTATCGGTAATTGAATAGACCTTAAAATTATTTAATCCAGTAAAAATACTCTCCTTTGCAATTCGCAGACATCCTGTCAGAACAGCAAATTCCAGACTATCATTTGTTTTTAATACATTTTCAAAAAAATTGCGAAGTAGTAGCGCCATTTCATCGTAGTAACCATTTTGGTTTGCCTTTGCAAGTGGAACATCATATTCATCAATTAAAACAATCACTTGCTGTCCAAAGTGAATTTCTAACAGTTCTGTCAACTCTTGAAGGCTACTTACAAGCGTGTCTTCTTCCATCTCCCGATCTAAAAGTTCACTAAAAAGTGCTTTATCAACTGCTGTCAGTCTATCACTGTCCAGTAAAAACTGTACTCTTCTAGCCTCTCGGTTCACCAATTTGATCAACTGAGCCTTGGCCTTTGCATACGAATCTGCATGAATGCTCTTTAAGCTGATCGATACAACTGGATATTTTCCCATATGTTTTTCGCATAATTCATTATTTTTAGAAATAGAAAGACCTTGAAAAAACTTTGGATCGGTTCCAATCTCGAAGAAGTGCTGAAGCATACTCATATTCAGTGTTTTTCCAAAGCGGCGTGGTCTTGTAAACAAAGATACTTTATTTCTTCTGTTAAGAACTTGTTCGATTAATTGAGTTTTATCTACATAATAATACCCATGTCTTCTAATTTCCGCGAAATCCTCAATTCCTACCGGAAGTCTTAATTGCTCCATTTCTTAAACTCCTTTCCGATTACCGACACCATTATTTGTTTTATCTTTTTCTTCATACGTGCAAAAAGACTCCACGAGTCCGTGGAGTCTTCGTAACATATAAAAGCCATTCCCCTATTACAGATTTGCTCTAATTTCCTTCGGACGGAAACCACCCTCTGCTAATGCAGCGATGATCTCTTTCTTATGGCTCTCACCAAAGCTCTCCATGGTGATCTTTAACTCTACTGCGGCGCTTCTGTTTATGGTAATAAACTGATTGTGGTCAAGCTTAATGATATTGCCCTTTACCTGCGCGATAAGGGAAGCAACCTTTGCTAACTCGCCCGGCTTATCTGGAAGCAGACAGGATACGGAGAAGATTCTTCCTCTCTGAATTAATCCGTGCTGTACAACAGAGGACATGGTGATGACATCCATGTTACCACCGCTTAAGATGGAAACGATCTTCTTGTTCTTTACATCAAGATGCTTGAGTGCTGCAACAGTCAAAAGTCCAGAGTTTTCTACAACCATCTTGTGATTCTCGATCATATCAAGGAATGCACCGATCAGCTCGTCATCTGGTACGGTGATGATCTCATCTACATTTGCTTTAATGTACGGGAACAGCTTATCTCCAGGAGTGCGCACTGCTGTACCATCTGCAATTGTGTTGACACTCGGAAGGCTTACAACATGATCAGCCTTTAAAGATTCCTGCATACAATTTGCATCTTCTGGCTCTACTCCGATAACCTTAATCTTTGGATTAAGCATCTTAGCTAATGTGGAAACACCTGTACACAGTCCGCCGCCGCCGATTGGGCAAAGAATGTAATCAACAGTCGGAAGCTCCTTTATAATCTCCATTGCGATGCTTCCCTGTCCACATGCAACATCCAGATCATTAAAAGCATGGATAAATGTATATCCATGTTCTTCTGCAAGCTTCAACGCATGCTCACATGCGTCATCATACACATCTCCGTACAGAACAACCTCAGCGCCATAGCTCTTGGTACGGTTAATCTTAATTAACGGTGTATTTGTCGGCATAACGATAACTGCCTTTGCGTTATACAGCTTTGCTGCGTAAGCAACACCCTGTGCGTGATTTCCTGCGGATGCAGTGATGATACCCTTTGCGCGATCCTCCTCACTTAAAGTGGAAATCTTGTAGTACGCACCTCTTACCTTGTAAGCTCCGGTGTACTGCATATTCTCAGGCTTGAAATAGACCTTATTTCCAGTCTGGTTTGAGAAATACTCGCTGTACTTTAATTTTGTCTCCAGTGTGACGCGGCTTACGATCTCACTGGCTTCCTCAAATTTCTCTAATGTCAATTCTTCCATTTTCTCATGCCTTTCTTTTCGCTTGTTGTGCGTTACTTGCTGCACTTTCTACTACATTGTACTACATTTTACTACATTTTATTGCTAGTTTTTCTGCTTTTTCCTGTTAGAGCTTTGGTGCTTTACTGCTCAGACGATGTGTCCTTGCGGTCAAACAATGCGGTGACAAACTGCTCGGAATTAAACTTCTGCAGATCATCAATGCGCTCGCCAACACCGATATATTTAACCGGAATGCCAAGCTCGGACTGGATCGCTACTGCGATTCCACCCTTTGCGGTTCCATCCATCTTTGTTAAGATGATACCACTAATATCAGCAACCTCCATAAACTGCTTTGCCTGAGAAAGTGCATTCTGACCAGTTGTACCGTCAAGAACAAGAAGCGTCTCTCTGTATGCTTCCGGATACTCCTTGTCGATGATACGATTGATCTTTTTCAGTTCTTCCATCAGGTTCTTTTTATTATGAAGACGACCGGCTGTATCACAGATTAAAACATCTGTATTTCTTGCCTTTGCTGCCTGAACAGCATCAAAAATAACTGCTGCCGGGTCGGAACCTTCCTTATGGGAAATAACACCAACATTTGCACGTTTTCCCCACTCTTCAAGCTGATCAATTGCAGCAGCACGGAAAGTATCAGCTGCTGCTAAGAGCACACTGTTTCCCTCTGCCTTTAACTGATCAGCCAATTTGCCAATTGATGTCGTCTTTCCAACACCATTGACACCGATGACAAGCACAACTGATTTTCTGTGCTCAAACTCGTAGGCATTTTCACCCAGATCCATCTGACGGCGGATACTGTCAATTAAAACCTCCTTGCACTCGTGAGGCTCCTTTAAATGAAGCTCTTTTACCTTCTGCTTCATGTCTGTTAGGATTTTCTCCGTCGCATCAACACCTAAGTCGCCCATGATTAAAATTTCCTCGATTTCCTCATAGAAATCATCATCAATGTCCGTAAAGCCTCTGAAAACAGAGTCAATTCCTGAAACAATGCTGTTTCTTGTCTTTGTCAAACCTTCCTTTAATCGGGCAAAAAAGCCTTTTTTCTTCTCTTCCATAGTCCACCTGCCTATCTATTTCTGTATTTGTTGACAATTACTTGTCGAGATCCTTTTCAATCAAGTTGACGCTTACGAGTGTGGATACGCCCTTCTCCTGCATCGTGATACCATACAGGCGGTCAGCTGAAGTCATTGTTCCTCGTCTATGTGTAATTACAATAAACTGCGTGTTTGCCGTAAGCTTATGCAGGTAGTTTGCAAAACGGCCTACATTAGAATCATCTAGCGCTGCCTCTATCTCATCAAGAAGACAAAACGGCGACGGCTTTAAATTCTGAATAGCAAACATAAGCGCAATTGCAGTAAGCGCCTTCTCGCCTCCGGAAAGCTGCATCATGTTCTGAAGCTTCTTGCCTGGCGGCTGTGAGATAATACGAATGCCGGCCTCTATCACATCCTCATCCTCAACAAGCTCAAGTGTACCTTTGCCACCTCCGAAAAGTTCTTTGAAAACCCGGTCAAACTCAACGCGAATTTCCTCAAATTTTTCCTTAAACTGCTTTCGCATACCCTCATCAAGTTCTTCAATAACTTTCTGCAAAGTCTTCTCAGACTCAACAAGATCTTCGTACTGCGTCTTCATAAAGGTATATCGCTCTGACACCTCTTTGAACTCGTCAATTGCACTTACATTGACACTGCCAAGTCCACGTATGCTCTTTTTAAGTTCACCTATATGCTCTTTTAGCTCACTAAGCGGCCTATCACTTTTGGCTGCTGCCTTAGCATCACTCGGACGAAGTTCATATTCTTCCCAAAGATACTCAGCAAGCTCGTCAAGGCGGCTCTCGAAGCGTTCCTTGTGGTTATTCATGCGAAGAAGGTCTCTGTCAAGAGCAGATAGTCTCGTTGAAAGCTCCTCTCTCTTTGCAAAAAAGCCTTTTAATGAATCATTGATATGATTTCTTCGCTCATTTACCTTTGACAGCTCTGCTTCCTTTTGCTGCACAGTCACCTCAAGTGCCTGCATCTGCTTTTGCACTTCATCGATTTGATCCGTTTTTTGTGCTACAGCATCTTCACATGCCAAAAAGACTGTTTTTAGTTCTTCCTGCTCTGTCTTTCGTTTATCTGCTTCCTGAGCAATCCGGCTTATATTAGCTAAAATAAATTGCTCCTGCTGCTTTAACTGCAGCTGCTTTGTACCAAGATCGGAAATTTCTTTTGTCAAATCGTCGCGCTGCTTCATCATCTCATCAACAAAGCTTTGATTTCTGTCTGCACTGTCTTTAGACTCATCACCAGCAGACTCAAGCTCCTTGATTGCACTTGCTACCTGCTCAAAGCTTGCTTTAATTCTCTCAAGCTTTCCTTCCTGCAAAACAAGTTCATTATTTAAATGCTCGCGGTCTTTTACAATTTCCTCAACGCGCTGCGTTGCTTCTCTTACTCGAAGACGTCCTTCCGTCTCCTTTAAGGTCAAATTTTGAATCTCATTTTGCTGTTTTTGAGTCTGCTGTGAGAGATTCACTACTTTCTTTTCTAATTCTTCAAAGGAAGATGACAACTTATTTAAGTTTTCTGTTTCCTTTTTTATTTTAATCTCAAGCTCTTCAAGCTCTCGATTTCGTCCCAGCAAGTTGCTGCTGTTTTTAAAGGCACCACCTGTCATAGATCCGCCAGGATTTAACAGCTCTCCTTCAAGTGTAACAATGCGAAGGCTTCTTCTATACTTTGCTGAAACTTTCATTCCGTGATCAATCGTATCGACAACAACAATTCTTCCCAGCAAAAATGACACCAATCTTTTGTACATATCTGATGTCTTAACAAGGCTGCTTGCCAGTCCAATCACGCCAGGCTCTTTTAATGCATCCTTTTGCGAAAACTCATCTCGCACCGTGATTGCATCAAGCGGCAAAAACGTAGCTCGTCCAAAACGGCCCTGTTTTAAATATTCGATCATGTGCTTTGCTGTCTGCTCGGTATCGGTAACGATATTTTGAATTGCACCTCCAAGCGCTGTCTCAATTGCCGTCTCATAACGCTTTTCTACATGAATTAAGTCTGCCACAACACCATGGATTCCTGGATTTTGCTTTTTGACCTCCATGATTTTCCTGATGCTGTTTCCATAACCTTCATATCGCTCGGCAAGATTTCTAAGTGACTCTGCACGCGTAACAGAAACCTGATGAAGACGCCGCTGCTCGTAATACTCATTTTGCAGCTGCTCTTTTCGCTTTTGCTCCTTTTCAAGCAAATCTGAAAGTTCAGCCTGTTTTTCTGTCAGCTCTGTTTTTTTCTGTGAGATTTCTTGGTATGCTGCCTGACACTCTTTTTCGCGTTTTTGCCAAATTGACTCATCTGTTTTACTCTCTAAGAGTCTGCGGTTCATCTGCGCCTGCTCAGTTTTTGCCTGTTCAAGAAGCGTCTGATATTTTTGCAGTTCTCCAACAAAGGAAGATTTTTCATTTAACAGGGAAATCATCTTTCCCTGATCATCCTTTAATGCCTGCTGATATGAAGCAAGTCCATCCTGCACCTGAATAAGAACACTCTGTGCGCCGTCCTTTTTTGCCGTTATGTCATAGCTTTCGCGGCTGCATTCCTGACGCTTTTTTTGTTCCTCTTCTAATTGTGCTTCATATTCCTTCTGCTCTTTCTCAAGCACTTCCATACGCTGTGACGTATGAGTACGCCGTAAATATTCGGTATTGATCTGTTCCTTCAATACATTAACGGCACCCTCTTTTTCCTGACGATTTGTCTGGCAGTCACTAATTTCATCGCGAAGTGCACTGATCTGAGTATCAAGACTATTCAGGCTGTCCTGCTGTCTTTCATACTTTGCTTTTAATGCTTCACTGCTTCTATTTGTATCTTCATAGTCTCTTGTCGTAATTGCAAGATTTTTTTCAAGAGCTGCCAAATCACTCTCTGTCTTTGTACTCTCTACAGCGTATGCATCGATATCATATTGTTTTAATTCATCGCGAAGTCTCAGATATTCCTTTGCTGATGCTGCCTGCTTTTCAAGTGGTCCAACCTGCCTTGAAAGCTCTGACATAATATCGCTTAGACGAACCATATTTGCCTGCTCGCTCTCAAGCTTTTTCTTTGCTGCCACCTTACGGCGCTTAAATTTTACAATACCTGCCGCCTCATCGAACAGCTCACGGCGATCCTCTGGTTTACCGCTTAAAATCTTATCAATCTGACCCTGTCCGATAATGGAGTATCCTTCTTTTCCAATACCTGTATCATAGAAAAGCTCCGTGACATCCTTTAATCGGCACTGTGTTCCATTCAGACGGTACTCACTTTCTCCTGAACGATAAATACGTCTTGATACGGTAACTTCATTATAATCAAGATTTAGATGACGGTCTGAATTATCAAATGTGATTGCCACACTCGCATAGCCCTGCGGCTTTCTGTTTTGCGTACCTGAAAAGATGACATCCTGCATATTTGCACCACGAAGCTGCTTAGAGCTTTGTTCTCCAAGCACCCAGCGCACAGCATCGGCGACGTTGCTCTTTCCACTTCCGTTTGGCCCGACAATACAGGTAATTCCATTATGGAATTCAAACAGCGTCTTGTTTGCAAATGACTTAAAGCCTTGCACCTCAATACTTTTTAAATACATAAAAGATTATTCTCATTTCTAACGTTATGCGTTTGTTTTCTTAAGCAGCAGAATAGTCTCATAGGCAGCCAGCTGCTGAGCACCCTTTTTAGTATGACCCACTCCGACACCATATGCCTTCTCGCCAATCTTTGCCTGCATGCGGAACTTTTTATCATGATCCGGACCTTCTTCTGCAAGCAGCTCATATGACAATGGCTCGTTAAAGTCTCTTTGAACGATCTCCTGAAGGATAGTTTTGCTATCGTAAAAGAGTTTTTTATTTTCCAAGTCGTTTAATACAAAACGGGTAATAAATTCTTTTGCATTAGCAAATCCACCATCCAGATAAATGGCACCAATTAACGCTTCCATTGCATCAGATGTGATTGATGCGCGAAGTCTTCCGCCTGTGGAGTCCTCTCCATTGCCAAGACGAAGATATTTTCCTAGAGAAATAGCTTCTGCACACATTGCTAATGACTGCTCACAGACAATGCTGGCACGAAGCTTTGTCAGCTCTCCTTCCGGATATTCATTATAATTGTGAAATAAATAATCACTTGATACTAGTTCCAACACAGCATCCCCCAAGAACTCCAGACGCTCGTTGTCATGTCTCTTTCCTGCATAATGCTCATGCGCATAGGAGCTGTGCGTCAAAGCAAGTTCTAACAGCTTCGGATCCTGAAATGTATATCCGACTGTTTTTTCTAATTCACCCATAATTCCTCCTCACAATTAAAAGACAGAGCCGCAAGGATCTACCTCGCAGCTCATGTACCGTTTTCATTTTACGCCATCGTATCATTAATTAATTCGTACACATCGCCAACGGTTGCCAGATTTTTGCTTTCGAGCTCTTCCTGAGGAACTGTAATTCCCAGTTCATCCTCGATTCCCATAATAATCTCAACCGCGTCCAATGAATCAGCTCCGAGATCCTCAAGCAATCTCGTGTCCATTGTAATTTCGTCCTCCTCGACATCTAAAACCTCAGCAATAATTTTCTGCAGTGTTTCAAATTCCATACAAGTCACCCTTTCTTAATACCTTCTTTTTTAATTTTTGTTCTTACACACTCAGACTTTTTTCTATCTTTGCGGCAATATCTGCCTCAGTAAAGGATACACACTGCTCAATTGCAGTTGTAACTTCCTTTGCTTTTGAACTTCCATGAGCCTTTACTACAAGACCCTTTAATCCCAGAAGCGGCGCTCCGCCGTACTCACTGGCATCAAATTTTTTCACTACGCCCTTTAATGAAGGCTTTGCAAGAAGACCACCGATCTTTCCTGCCGTTGTAGACAGCATAGCGCTCTTGATCTCTTTAATCAATGCACTTCCAACACCCTCATACAGTTTTAAAATGACATTTCCGACAAATGCCTCACAAACCAGCACATCACATGGACCATACGGAATATCTCTCGCTTCAACATTTCCGATGAAGTTGATGTCTGAACATTCTTTTAATAATGGATAAGTCTCTTTTACGAGTGCATTTCCTTTTTCCTCTTCAGCACCAATATTGACAATGCCGACTCTCGGATTTTTAATACCCATCACATGTTCTGCATAGATGGAACCCATCTTTGCAAACTGTACCAGCTGTTCTGCTCGCGCATCTACATTAGCACCACAGTCTACTAAAAGCATGGCTCCGTTTACAGTCGGGATAACCGGTGCAAG
This sequence comes from Anthropogastromicrobium aceti, assembly GCF_020687335.1. Lineage (NCBI taxonomy): Bacteria > Bacillati > Bacillota > Clostridia > Lachnospirales > Lachnospiraceae > Anthropogastromicrobium > Anthropogastromicrobium aceti. Next base: position 16,072 of record NZ_JAJEQN010000046.1, on the reverse strand, counting down.
CGGTGCTCTTTTCACACCCTTGATTTTTCCTGCAATCAGCTGACCGCCGACTAATACAGCGCCTGTGCTTCCGCAGGAAACAAATGCATCTGCCTTCTGCTCTTTTACAAGCTTAAGTCCGACAACAAGTGAAGAATCCTTCTTAGTACGAACCGACTCCACAGGCGGTGCACCAGTTTCGATCACCTCAGATGCCGGCACAATCTCAAGTCTTGACTTGTCATAAGTAAGTCCCTCTAATGCCTTATTTAAGTCATCCGGACGACCTGTCAGAAGTACCTTTATGCTGCTGTTTTTATTAATGGCATCTACTGCGCCCTGCACCATACAGGCAGGAGCGTTATCGCCTCCCATACCATCTACTGCTACTGTAATCATTCTTTTTCTTCCATTCTTGTTAATTCACAGGGGAGTTTTCTATCCCAGTATCATAATATACGATTCTGTATCAGAAATCAAGAACTTTTTCGGACATTACTTTGAAAGACCTGCTCCAAGTGTCCGTCTCGTGAAATCCATTCACCTTCGTGCTTTGCTGTAACAAAAAGAGCGTACAGTCCGAAAACTGTACGCTCCATTCAAATTTTTAATTAGTCCTCAACAGAAACGATCTCTCTCTTGTTATAAGAACCACAAGCCTTGCAAACTCTATGCGGCATCATAAGAGCACCACACTTGCTGCACTTTACCAGATTGACAGCGCCCATCTTCCAGTTTGCTCTACGCTTATCTCTTCTAGCCTTAGAAGTTTTATTCTTTGGACAAATAGACATGTTTTACACCTCCTTAATTAAAGCTTTCACAGCCTGCCATACACATCCTGGCAGGCAGGATGTGACTACTGTATCAGGAATCCGTACGATTATTCTTGGCGAATATCTCACGGATAATTGACATTCTGGGATCTAACTCTGTACGATCACAATTGCAGGTCTGGTGATTTAAGTTTACTCCGCATTTTGGGCATACACCCTTACAGTCCTCTCTGCAGAGCACCTTATCCGGAATATCCGTCATCATTTCATCCAAAACCATACCATCTACGTCCAGATGATACCCGTCAATGTAGGATTGCTCATCCAACTGTGCGATACGCTCCTCTGCTGACGCATTAGCATCTACGTTTCTCTCAAAGTCAAGATCCATAGGTACCTTTACGCTATCCAGACAGCGGTCACATGGCATCTCTAAAACAAGAGATACCTTAGCCGTTATCGCAATCTTCCTGTCTCCCTCATGTGTAAGCCTCAGCTCAACTGGCTGCTTACTTACAATCGGATACTTCTTACGCTTCCAGATGACCTCTGACATTTCAAGGGGAACCTCATATGTCTTTACAGTACCATCCACAGTAAAAAGCTCAGACATGTTAATTACCATAGCAGACCTCCTCACAGGCTGAACCCGTGTCAAGTATTTTTACATGACACTTTACGCACACTCGTACATTATATAGTTTTCACTACCATTTGTCAACTGTTTTCTTAGACTTTTTTTATTTCATCTGTGCCTGTACAGCGGTGATTGCAACAACGCCTACAATGTCATCTGCAAAACAACCTCTTGACAGATCGTTTACAGGTGCACCAATACCCTGTGTAACTGGGCCATATGCCTCTGCCTTTGCCAGTCTCTGAACCAGCTTATAGCCGATATTTCCAGCATCAAGGTTCGGGAAGATCAGTACGTTTGCCTGTCCAGCAACGGTGCTGTCTGGAGCCTTAGAAGCTGCTACAGACGGAACAAGTGCTGCATCTAACTGAAGCTCGCCATCAACGTCAAGCTCTGGATACTGCTCTTTTGCAATCTTGGTAGCCTCTACAACCTTTGTTACGAGATCATGCTTTGCACTTCCCTTTGTGGAATGAGACAGCATAGCAACCTTTGCCTTCTTTCCGGTCAGCTGCTCGAAGGACTCTGCGGAGGATGCTGCAATTGCTGCTAACTCTTCCGGATTCGGATCCTGGTTCAAACCACAATCACCAAATACAAATACGCCGTCCTCACCATACTCGCAGTTCGGAACGATCATTAAGAAGAATGCGGATACTAACTTGCAGCCTGGCTTTGTCTTGATGATCTGCAGACATGGACGAAGTGTGTTAGCTGTAGAATGGCATGCACCTGATACCATACCGTCAGCATCACCAGCCTTGATCATTAAGCAGCCATAGTATGCATAATCAGACAGTGCCTGCTTTCTTGCTTCTTCCTTAGTCAGACCCTTCTTCTTTCTTAACTCAACGAACAGATCCAGATACTCCTCGGTCTTCTCATATGTAGCTGGGTCGATGATGGTAGCGCCAGTTACGTCATAGCCCTTTCCGTACTTTTCAACTTCTTCTGGGCTTCCTAAAATGATCAGGTTTGCAAGACCTTCCTTTAAGATCTTCTCAGCTGCCTCCCATGTTCTGGTATCCATAGACTCCGGCAGAATAATTGTTTTCTTATCGGCCTTTGCTTTTGCCTTAATCTCATCAATAAATCCCATGATACTTTAATTCTCCTTTCATTCTTCGGACGCGCTTTTCGCGCTGTCTTTCTTTTATCAATTATAGTACAATCCTTAATCTTAGGCAAGATAGGATTTTCCATATTTTGTTTCTTTTACGGTACAAAATTACAGTTCACGCGTCATGTTACTAAAGCCCTTCGGTGTAATGGTTTCGTCGTCGGACCAAACTCAGCAAGCTCCTGTTATGTTTTTTCTTATTATATATTACTTTGAAAGGCTTGCTTCAAGTGTCCGACTCGTGAAATCCATTCACCTTCGGGCATGCTATAAATATTGATTTATCCGTGAACTGTAGCGGTACAAAGTTGCTGTTTTAATCTTTTTATCGTATACTTTGAACAACCTCGCCCGACGTGTCTGACGAGGATTCCATTGCAGCCGTCAGGATTTCTCACATCGGGCTGTTTTGGAATCACGATTTAGTCCAGCATTACGCTTTTCCTGACTCCTCAGACATCTTTCGGTGCTTCGCAAGACAGGAACATGATTGCTCCAGTGCCGTCCATCCACTCCCACATTGTATCATACAATTGACACACATCCAGAAAGTGGTAACAAAAGAGCAAGGTTTGCAGTTACAAATCTATATTGTTATCGGGTTACTCTGATTATTAATTGACAAATTACTCACTGCTGCAAACTCCTATACTTGTTCGCAACTTTTGTAATTTGCTGCATCCGACATATACCTTACTTTCATTTCAGCGGCTAACGTTCTTAAACTTGGCCGTTTTCTTTCTTCCAGCACTTCATACGGAATCCTTCTATAGAAGAAATGCTTTTGAATACCTGAAAATGTTTTTGTAATTCTCGCCCAGATCGTCTTGTAAGTTTCCTGCGAAAATTCTGGCACAATCCCTTCTTTTGTTTTCAAAAGATTTAACATCCGTAAATCTGGTGCCAGTTTATCATACAAACCCATTCCTACCAAGCCAATCGTATAGGCTGCGGCCTGATGGATGGACATTCCATATCTTCGCATGAACAAAACCTTGCCCATCTGACTGGTATAAGCAGGATCAATCTTACAAAAGGCGATTTCTCGTCTCAAACTCTGATTTTCAATACCGGATGCAATCCTCTGATACGCAAACAAGGTCATATGGTGATTTCCTTTTCGGTTTCTATACTTTCTGGATGCCAGTTTAATTGTTAAATCAATGTCTTCTACTATAAGACGTTTATCTTTTTCTGCACACCAGTTAAATACTTCCTTAACAGCCGCTCCCAAAATATTCGTGATCTGACCGGTCGACTTTTTAACGAGGTCAAATCTAATCAGCTTCTGATCAAGCAGCTTTCCTGTTTCGTCAATCTCTGCCAATGCAAAATGATCATAATTAATATCCATGGAAATTGCACCATTTCCATAATAGCTGTTTTCATATGCCTGCAGCTTCATGGTAACAGATACGATAATATACTGTCGATTCTTCCTGTCCCGTTTTACGGTAAAATTATAGCAAACAGACTGTCGATCCTCCGGCTTGCAGGTAAAGTTGTTTTGAAAGGCTTCATTGTATCTTGGAAGCTTAAAATCATGGAATACGGTGGTGGTACCGTCTATGCAGGTAACAGACAAATCCTTTCCATCATATTTACACAGGAAGTTTCCATACTTTGATGTATGCCTTCCCGGAAGTGCCATGCTCTGATGGCGTTTTTCAAAAAATTCCTGTTTCCATTCTTTCAATGCTTTTTGTGAAGTTTTATTATCCTCAGCAGATTTTTTAATGCCCACGGTATCCTTCTCGGAATACAGTTTCTTACCGCCAAACACAATACGCTCCGGTGGAAGATTTTTTATATTTTCAAGCTTCTTTTCCTTCCGTCTTCTCGCTTCCGTTACCAGCGCCAGGCGTGTCTTTAATTTACGAATATCAGCTTCCACACTGCGCTCATACTCATCCAATTTTACAATCGTTTTGTTGAACAGAACAATCGTGAGACCTTTGACCTTCAGCTGGCATCTTGGATAAGGTGTGACCCATCGTCCGTCTTTTCGATAGATTCGAATCGAGTTCTTAACAGCCTTTTTCTTATCCAGTGCTTCCTGAATCATTTGAATCTTTTCATCACGGGTCTTTAAATCTGCAGTGATTGTTGTGCTGTAATACTTTTTCAGTTCCTTCTGTGAAGATATCGAACCGGAGGCCGCTAAATAGATTGCCGCATTGTAATAATCATTGATTTTGTATTTTTCCTTCAAAAACACCGGATACGCATGATCAATAAGCGGTCCTGACACAAGATATTTCTGATCATACAGGGCATTATACAGATCTATTTTGGCATCATTAAATACACGCATCGTTTGCAGAAACGATGCTGCATTTTCGATGGTATTCTCATCCAAATAGTAGCGTTTGTCCGAATTGATTGTTCTTGACAGCTCCATACAAATCACCTCGATTGTAAATCAGTTAACTGTTGCAATATCATTTTAAATATGTTATTATTATAGCACATTCAAAGAAATATTTCAAGTGTCGATTGTAAAAAAGAATGGAGGCTTTTATGGACGATTTTAACAGAAAACGACATGCCGTTTACAAACTTACTTATCATGCTGTGTTTGTTATTAAGTATCGCAGAAAAGTAATGTCAAAACCGATTATTGAGCACATGAGACAGTATGCCGCCCATCTGATCGGGCAGTGTTATCAGGGCAGGCTCATAGAACTGAATGGAGAACCGGACCATGTCCACATCCTGTTTGAACTTCCTGCAACAGCAGCGCCATCTGTTGTCGTGTGCAGTCTTAAGACGCAGCTTTCAAAAGAAATCCGAGCAAATTTCTGGGATGAAATCAAGGATAAATTGTGGAATAATATTTTCTGGTCGGACAGTTACTTCATTACGACTACAGGAGGAGCAGACATTGAAACGCTAGAAAAATATATCCAAGACCAGGGTATTGAAAAACCGAAACGAAAATATACCAAAAGGCAAACAAAAAAGTGTGTGAAAAAGACTCGCACTTGATATTGATTGACTTATTTTTTTGTTATGCCGCATTCATCCCCGCCCGACTATGGCGGACGAGGTTTTCTGCGGAAAAATGGATAAAAAACAGAGAAAGGCTTATTTTATTTTTTATGCAAACAGTTGGAATTATCGCAGAATATAATCCCTTTCATAAGGGTCACGCTTACCAGATTGAAGAAGCTAAAAAAGCAGCAAACGCTGATTTTGCCGTTGTCGCTATGAGCGGAAATTTCGTGCAGCGCGGTGCTCCCGCTATTATTGATAAATATACGCGCACTAAAATGGCATTAGAGGGCGGAGCTGATCTTGTGCTTGAACTGCCTGTACCTTTTGCAACAGCTGCTGCCCCTATATTTGCATCAGCAGGTGTCTCGCTTCTTACGCGTCTTGGATGCGTTGATGCACTATGTTTTGGAAGTGAATCCGGCAATATTGATTCTTTGATTACGGCAGCACGCACATTGCAGGAAGAACCCCCTGAATATAAAGTACTTTTGCAGCGCTTTTTAAGGGAAGGAAACAGCTATCCAAAAAGTGTCCAGATGGCGATGAACTCTATGGGTAATTTGCTTACAGCCTCACCGAATGATACGCTTGGTGTTGAATATATAAAAGCACTTCTTGCATCTGGCAGTACAATGAAGCCATTTGCTGTAAAAAGAGAAGGCAATGACTACCATGATACAAAACTCTCCTTAGGCTTTGCAAGTGCGTCTGCCATACGAAATCAAATTGAATGTGAATCAGCTTCTTCTATTTCGTCACTTTCAGCTTTTCTTCCTGAAACCTCCTTTTCTTTGATGGAAAAGGCTTTTAGTCATACATTTCCAATCACAGAGGATGATTTTTCGCTTGCACTTGGCATGATAATAAACGCTGGCAAAATGACAAATGGAATGGATCTTTTACATGCAGCTGAGATGACACCTGAACTGTATGATCGCATACAGCGCATACTTTGTACAGGACAAGCCTTTACATTTAGTGAGCTTGCCCAAAATCTTAAAACAAAAAACATTACACGTGCTCGGATAAACCGTGCACTGCTCCACTGTCTGCTTTCTATAAGCCAAGATGATATGGAACTTTTTCGTGCATCTGACTTTTGTTTATATGCACGCATTCTTGGTTTTAAGAGTAATGCTTCTTCACTTCTAAAGGCAGTTAAAAATAATGCAAACATTCCTGTAATAACAAAGCTTGCTGATGCAAAAAACAAGCTCGATGAAACAGGAAATAAAATCCTGTCCCATGAGCTTGCCTCTTCATTTCTTTACCGCCAGGCTGTCTGGTGTAAATTTCATGAAACTTTGCCGGATGAATTTCGTGCCGGCATAGTCATCATATAAGCTGTCTTATTTTTGTTTTCTTTCATAACAGCGAAAATCATAAATAAGATCAAAATATGTCTGTTCATCACTGACATCTGTCAATGACCACTCGTTAGGCGAAATTTCTGGAAAGAACGTGTCTGCCTCATACACATAATCAATACGCGTCAAATGAATGCGGTCTGCATATGGCATAAATGCTTGATATACACTCTCACCGCCTATTATGTAGACATCCTCACTGCGGTACTTTTTGATTTCTTCTAGTACCGCTTCGACGCTATGACAAATGACTGCACCCTTGCACTTATAGTTTTTATTACGTGTCAGTACAATGTTGGTGCGTCCTTCAAGCACACGTCCGCCTGGAAGGCTCTCCAGAGTTTTTCGTCCCATGACAACGACCTTTCCGATCGTTTCCTTTCGAAACAGCTGCTGATCAAACGGAATCGTAACAAGGAGCTTTCCCTGATAGCCAATTCCATTTTTCTTATCTGCTGCGACAATCATATTCATAGATTTTTACTACCTTTATTTTAATTAATTCTTAAAGCTGTGGATCGGTGCCGGAATACGTCCGCCTCTGTTGATAAACGCACTGCAGTCCTTTGTATTAACTGGCATGATTGGTGCATAGCCAAGCAGACCGCCAAATTCTGCTGTATCGCCTACCTTTTTGCCGATAACAGGAATTACACGTACTGCTGTTGTCTTCTGATTTACCATACCGATTGCAGCCTCATCTGCAATAATACCTGAGATTGTGGCTGCACTTGTATCTCCAGGAATAGCAATCATATCAAGACCAACAGAGCAAACGCATGTCATAGCCTCAAGCTTTTCGATGCACAGACTTCCATTTGTAGCTGCCTCGATCATGTTGCGATCCTCGCTGACCGGAATAAATGCTCCACTTAATCCACCAACATAGGAAGATGCCATGATGCCGCCCTTCTTAACCTGATCATTTAACATTGCAAGTGCTGCTGTTGTTCCCGGTGCACCTACTTCCTCTAAGCCAATCTCCTCTAAGATCTCTGCTACACTATCGCCAACTGCCGGAGTCGGTGCAAGTGACAGATCGATGATTCCAAACGGAATGCCAAGTCTGCGGCTTGCTTCCTGTGCAACAAGCTGTCCTACTCTTGTAATCTTAAATGCAGTCTTCTTGATAGTCTCACAAAGCACCTCAAAATTCTGACCGCGCACCTGTGAAATTGCGTGCATTACAACACCAGGACCACTTACTCCGACATTGATAATTGCATCTGCCTCTGTCACACCATGGAATGCACCTGCCATAAATGGGTTATCATCTGGTGCATTGCAAAATACAACAAGCTTTGCACAGCCTAAGGAATCCTGATCCTTTGTATACTCAGCTGCCTCTTTTACGATATTTCCCATTAAACGAACTGCATCCATATTGATTCCTGTCTTTGTTGAACCAATATTGACTGAGCTGCACACACGCTCTGTTACAGCAAGTGCCTTCGGAATTGAACGAATTAACAGCTCCTCTGCCTTTGTCATACCCTTGCTTACAAGTGCAGAATAACCGCCAAGGAAGTTTACGCCAACCTCCTTTGCTGCTCTGTCGAGTGATTTTGCAATCTCAACAAAATCATCCGTTGTCTTGCACGCTGCACTGCCGACAAGAGCGATTGGCGTTACGCTGATTCGCTTGTTTACAATCGGGATTCCATATTCTTTCTCGATATCTTTTCCGGTAGACACAAGATTTTTTGCCAGTGTTGTAATTTTGTTATATACATTCTCACAGACCTTTTCAACAGAACTGTCAATGCAGTCTAACAAGCTGATACCCATCGTAATGGTACGCACATCAAGCTTCTCCTGTGTAATCATATTGTTGGTCTCATTTACCTCAAACATATTTATCATAGGAATTTACCTCTTTCTTGTTTGTGAATTATAGTGGATACAATGCCTACGAACGGGTCTCAATGTCACAAGCTTCCTCGTGCAAGCACGATCAACTTGTGACTTTTCGACCCTGGCATTTCAAATTCTGTGCATTTTTGTGAAGATTTCTTCCTTCTGGCAATGAACCTCTACGCCAAGCTTCTTGCCAATCTCCTCAAGCTCTGTTACAACATCAATAAAGTTTTCTTCGACAGCACTGATATCAACAATCATCATCATATTGAAGTATCCCTGTACGATTGTCTGGGAAATATCTAAGATATTTACCTTCTTCTCTGCCAGATAAGTACAGATTCCTGCAATAATACCTACTGTATCTTTTCCTATTACTGTGATAACTGCTTTTGTCATTTTTAATTCCTGCCTCTCTTATTTTTATTTTATTTTAAGGTCAAAATATTATTTGACCTTAACTTATTAGCTATATGTAAATTACATCAGACATCGCATCGCGCCTTGCGACTGTGATTGGGAAATCGCCTGAATTATATGGATTTTCACTCATGTTCACTTCACAGCATACAGTCTCATACGCAAGCTCGGCATAATTGTTTTCCTTGCTCAAATGGCCTAACACAATATGCTTCATTCCATCGTGAAGCAGTTCATTTAATAAATGACCTGCCGCTTCATTGGAAAGATGACCCTTCTGACCAAGAATCCTGCGTTTTAATGGAAATGGATACGGACCTGCCTCAAGCATATGCACATCATGATTTGCTTCAAGCAAAACTGCATCCAGACCAAGCAGATGATTAATTGTATACTGGCTGTACACACCAAGATCTGTGACAACTCCTACTGAATGACCCTCTGCCTCTGCGCGGTAGCCCACTGGATTGGCTGCGTCATGACTGTTTGAAAATGGTGTTACAGTAAAATCCCCTACTACAATCTGCTCATCGGCACGTACTGGGCGATACAAATCAGGATCTATTTCCTTTTTTACATCCATGCGCTCAATTGCCTCAAGCGTCTCTTTTGTGCCATAAAGCGGCACATGATGCTTTTTTGAAAAAACGCGAATGCCGCTTATGTGATCACTATGCTCATGTGTAATCAACACACCGGCAAGCTCATCTGGCTTAATACCAAGTTCCTGTACTCCGGTATCTATTCGCTTACAGCTGATTCCTGCGTCCACCAAAAGATGCGTGTGATCTGTGCCTATATAGGTACAGTTTCCGCTGCTTCCACTGGCTATACTGACAAATCTCATAATTTCTTCTTATGCCTTTCTTACTTGAGCCACCGTACCTGTCCCAGATGGCTCTATAAGCCATTGTAACAAGCCGTCATGCAAAAGTCAATTGTTTTGTTGCCTATACGAAAGCCCTTCGGTGCAATGGTTTCGTCAATCTATGGCAATGATTCTCCATCATTTTGTGCTTTTCAGATATTTTTTCTTATTTTATTTCATGGTACAATTCCAGATATAAGTAATAATGTAACTTTTCAAATTTAAGGGAGGTATTTTTTATGAACTGGAATCCAACATGGATCTGCCCTGCAAATGATCTGGGCGATCCCGCTGCCGTTTTTGGCACATCTTTCGTCTTTGAAAAAAAGATTACACATGCAAATTTGACAATAACTGCCATGGGCGTGTATGAGGCTAGATTAAATGGCAGACGTGTCGGTCAATTTGTTATGGCTCCAGGCTGGACAAGCTATCACAAACGCCTGCAATATCAGGAATATGATATCACTGATCTTCTGACAAACGGTAAAAATGAAATTGAGGTTACTGTTGGAAAGGGCTGGTATAGAAGTCCGCTTCCTGGATGGCTTGGCTGTGCATATCAGGATGAGCTTCGCTCTCGCCCATGTGGCCTTGCTGCACAGATTGCACTTACCTTTGAAGACGGCAGCAGCAAAATCTTATCTACTGATGAAAGCTGGAAGGTTTCGGACGGTCCTGTACGTTTCTCTGAAATTTATGATGGAGAAATTTATGATTCAGCAAAGACTCCGTTGCTTGATCAGCCAGTTACCATATTTGATGGACCAACAGATACATTGATTTTGCAGCAGGGTGAGGAAGTTTGCGAGCAGGAACGCCTCGCTGTAAAGAAAGTATTTGTTACTCCAAATGGAGAAACTGTTCTTGATTTTGGTCAAAACATGACCGGCTATGTAGAGCTATTTGTAAACGCAAAGGCTGGTGACTGTGTAGACCTTTCTTTTGCCGAGGTAATGGATAAAGAGGGTAACTTCTATACAGAAAATTATCGCGGTGCAAAAGCACAGTATCACTATATCTGTAGTGATGGTGTACAAACCTGGCATCCATCACTTACTTTCTATGGTTTTCGATATATTCGCATCAATGACTTCCCAGGCGGCATTGACTGCGTAAAGCCTGAAAATTTCACGGCTATTGTCGTTCATTCTAATATGAAACGAACTGGATTTTTAAGCAGTTCAAATGCTATGCTAAATCAGCTGTTCTCTAATATTATATGGGGACAAAAGGGTAATTTTTTAGATGTTCCAACTGACTGCCCACAGCGCGATGAGCGTCTTGGCTGGACTGGTGATGCACAAGTTTTTGTACGCACCGCCTGCTTAAATTATGATGCTGAAAAATTCTTCACAAAATGGCTGGCTGATCTGGCATCTGATCAGCACGATGATGGCTATGTTGGTCATGTTATCCCAGATCTTTTACAAAATCCACATGCCAGCAGTGCATGGGGTGATGCTGCTGCCATATGCCCATGGCAGGTTTATCTGGCATTTGGCAACAAGCAAATTTTAAAGAACCAATATCAGAGTATGAAAAAATGGATTGATTATATCACTTCCACTACCACCACAAAATATCTCTGGACAGGAGGAACACATTACGGTGACTGGCTTGGTCTTGATGCACCATCTGGCAGCTATAAGGGTTCAAGCAATGAAGACTTTATCGCCTCTGCCTTCTACGCTTATTCGACAAGCCTTGTAATTCAGGCTGGAACCGTACTCAGAGAGGATGTCAGTGAACTAAGTACACTTTATGAAAATATTGTAAACACCTTCCAAAAAACATGGCCAACATATAATACACAAACCGAATGTGTCTTAGCTGCTCACTTTAAGCTGGCAAAAGATTGTCAGGCAACAGCTGATCAGTTAGCTGATATGGTTCGCGCCTGCGGTACAAAGCTTCAGACTGGATTTGTCGGCACTCCATACTTGCTGCATGTATTAAGTGATTATGGTCACACTGATCTGGCATGGGATTTACTTCTTCGAACTAAATATCCATCCTGGCTGTATCCAGTCACAAAAGGAGCTACCACCATCTGGGAGCACTGGGACGGCATTATGGAAGACGGAAGCTTCTGGAGCAAGGATATGAACTCCTACAATCATTATGCTTATGGCTCCGTTGCTGACTGGGTTTACGGTGTTGCAGCCGGCATTCTTCCAAGAAAGGATGCACCTGGCTATGCCAATGTTACAATTGCACCACATCCAGATAAGCGTCTTGACTGGCTGCGCGCCGAATTAGACACCCGCCATGGCCATATCAGCTCCTTCTGGACAAAGGAAGATGATTCCTGGCGCTATGAGATTACCGTACCAGTCGAAGCAGACATTGTAATTGATGGTGTATGTCATAGTGTACGGGCTGGATCTTACTGCTTCTACAGCGATCAGAAAAACGCTTAACATTCAAACTTGTACAAAAAATACCCACATACTTTCCAAAATAAAATAGGAAGTATGTGGGTATCGCATTTGTTTCAAAATGCTGTATTTATCTGTATTTTTTCATCTGTCGTTCAATCTGTGCCTTCGTCTCCTCAATGCTGTGACTATTGTCAATCACAACACGACTCTCGGCACGAAATTGCGCATCACTTTTTTGTCTTGCAATGGTCTGACGGCAACGCTCCTCGCTGTAGCCTCTTGACTCCATGATACGTTTTATGCGCGTCTGCTCATCGGTGTAAATGTACCAAACGTCATCGCACAGCGGGATCAGATGACCTTCTGAGAGAAGCGCAGCCTCAATCACAATCAGCGCATCTGGCTCTTTGTCGCGTATTTCCTTGATCATCCACTCAATACGTACTCTTACATTTGGATGAGTAATCGCATTAAGGCGAAGCGTCTCAAGCGGATTTGAAAATGCTGTTGCTGCCAGTTTTTTTGTATCAATCGTCTGATCTTCATTTAAAATTTCTTTTCCAAATGCATTAACGATATTGACATAATTAGCCTCTCCCGGCTGCATAAGCTCTCGTCCGACCTCATCAGCTAAAATTAATTTTGCATTATACTCTTTTTCTAGGATTGCAAGCACCGAAGACTTTCCGGCGCCGACACCTCCTGTTATTCCAAGAATCATTATTACTCTCCCTTACTTTGTTTCGTACCAGCTATTCCCCACAGACACAGACACTTCAAGCGGCACGCGAAGATTCGCTGCTGACTGCATCTGCTCAACAAGAAGTGTCTTAACTGCCTCACACTCCGCTGTTGGTACCTCTAGCAGCAGCTCATCATGCACCTGAAGGACGATTCTGGACTGCAGTTTTTCTTCTTTTAGACGTTTGTTTACTTTTGTCATTGCAATTTTCATAATGTCAGCTGCCGTTCCCTGAATAGGTGAATTCATCGCAATTCGCTCTCCAAACTGACGCTGCATATAGTTGGAAGATTTAATTTCTGGTATTGGACGTCTTCGTCCAAACATTGTCGTAACATACTCATCTGTATGACCCTGCTCTACCATACGATCAAGGAAGGCCTTGATTCCAGGATAGGCATTGAAATAGTGCTCAATATATTCCATCGCTTCCTTGCGTGAAATACTTAAATCCTCACTAAGGCCAAACGCACTAATTCCATAAACAATTCCAAAATTAACAGCCTTTGCATTTCGGCGAAGCTGCGGTGTAACTTCTTCAAGCGGAACATGGAATACCTGGGAAGCTGTCAGTGCATGAATATCCTGTGCACTGCGGTATGCCTCAATCAGTCTCTCATCACCAGACATGTGAGCAAGCACACGAAGCTCAATCTGCGAATAGTCAGCATCAATAAATACACACCCATCCTTTGGCACAAAAACCTTGCGGATGGCTCTGCCTAACTCCATGCGAACTGGAATATTTTGAAGATTTGGCTCTGTGCTGCTGATGCGGCCTGTTGCCGTGATCGTCTGGTTAAATGTTCCATGTATACGACCATCCTGTGCAATACATGAAGCAAGACCCTCCGCATATGTCGATTTTAATTTTGTCAGCTGACGATATGACAATACTTTTTCTACAATTGGATAATCTGTTGACAGCTTCTCTAACACTTCTGCTGCAGTCGAATATCCGCTCTTTGTCTTCTTTGCACCTGGAAGCTTTAAATCCTCAAACAGCACTTCTCCAAGCTGTTTTGGAGAAAGAATGTTGAACTCTTTTCCTGCAAGTGCATAAATTTGAGACTGAAGTGATTCAATTTCTCCAGTTAAATCCTCTCCATAGCTTTTAAGTGCTTCTTTTTGCACAGCGATCCCTGTCTGCTCCATGCGGCAAAGATCAAAGACAACTGGCATCTCGATATCTTTATACAGCGCGCTCATATCCTCTTCTTCGAGCTGTTTTTCAATAACAGGACCACAAAAAAGTGCTGCCGCTGCCTGATGACACACATACGCATCAAATGATGGCTGCATTGATGCCATCTCCAATACTGTCTTTCCAAACAAATCCTGGTAGGACGGCAGTTCCTTTGATGCATAAGTTCCTGCAATCTTTTCAATAGGATAGCTTCCCGTAAGAGGATCCAGCAAATATGCTCCTATTGAAACATCACGAAGCGACTGATGATAAAAGGCATCAACACCCTGTGGCTTATGATCTGTCATATAATGAAGGAACTGCTTTGCATCAGGTACATACATTGTCTTGCAGGAGGCTGCCAGTTCATCAGCAAAACCTGTCAAAAGATCTTTTGTGATAAAATTGATTACTGGAAAATAATATCCCTTTGTCCCTGCTGCCACTGCCATTCCTACAATATTATCCTTCGTTCCTGCAAATGAAAGACCAAGCATTTTTTCTTTTTTGAGCGCACGAATCACTTCAAAGCTTTCATTCATATCCTCTACGCGCTCAAGCTCAAGCGTTTCAAATACAGATGGCTGCTCTTCTTCATCAAAATCAAGACGGACACTATGAAATTCAAGGCGATCAAGCTCCTTTTGAGCAGCTGCCTTGTCAATATGAGTACGAAAATGCTCAAGCGACTCTGTAATCGGAATGTCTGTCTTGATTGTTGCAAGCTTCTCACTTAAAAAAGCAGCTTTTTTTCCAACAAGCTCTGTATCACTTTCCTTTAATAAGTAAGCAAGAGGTGAACGCTTTAAATCAAGCTTTTCCTTCCAATATTCCTTAATCGCCTTCTCGCCGGCCTTGTCCAGATTATCAATTGCCTCATATAGCTTTTCAACAGTACCATACTCTTTAATCAACTTTACAGCAGATACAGCTCCTACACCTGGCACACCAGTTATATTGTCTGATTTATCACCTGCTAATCCCTTTAAAGAATTAACATGGCACGGCTCAATTCCAAATTCTTCCTTCACCAGCTGTGGATTAAACGGAAACACACGATCCGGGATTGCCATATCTTCTTTTTTCATATGATATTTATCAAAAATTTCCTGTGTCTTTTCAGCACTTGAATGCATTAGCCACAATGTAGTATTGTCTGTTACAAGCTGAAGATAATCATTATCCTTTGTCAAAATTTTGACTGGAAGCTGTGATTCAAATTTTTTCGCCATGGAACCACATAAATCATCTGCCTCAAAGTGCTCATCCATAAGCTGGCAGATTCCCATATTTGCAAGAACCTCCTGGCAAAGCGCAAACTGCTCCCTTAATGGCTCTGGAGTCTCAGAGCGATTGCCCTTATAATCTGCATAAAGTTCACGCCTAAATGTATCTCTTGTCAAATCCCATGCCACAGCCAGATACGCCGGCTTTTGTTCTTTTATTATTTTAAACAGGTATCTAAGGAAGCCAAATATGCCATTTGTATAAACTCCCTTCGAGGTCATCATAATTTTATGATACCATGCCTCTTTTTCCTCCTGCTTTTTCGCATACAAAATCTCTCTTGGCAAGTTGCCAAAGTACTGCGTCGACAGCAGGCTCGAGCCGTCTATTAACAGCAAATAGTCTCCCATGTTCCCTCCTAAAACTTTTATGATGTATCCACGAATTGCTCCGTTGCTATGCAACTTTCGCAATTCTAAAAACATTCGGATTCGCTGATTTTCCTTGAAAAT
>NZ_JAJEQN010000045.1:0-27523 GCF_020687335.1 Anthropogastromicrobium aceti | reverse complement strand
AAGCAATACATCGAATCACAGCGTTCTGAAGAACATCAGGCCAAGAAAAACCAACAATTCCAGAAGAAAACCCTATTTGAATGATGGTTGCGTTGTTTGTAATTGGCGCATTCATCCCTCGGACGTTCTTGCAAACGGCCGGGGGGTTCTGCGCTGAATCATTATAATTTCTTTAACGCATCCATTTATACCAGCGCTTTTCCACTCTGCCTGGAGTGCAGATTCATCGAGTATCAGAACAATGAATACGGATGCGGCGTCATCGGCAAGGTGGTCAATGTCACTGCCGATGAGAGCATTATAGTGGATGGAAAAATTGATATGTCTAAGGTCAACGCCATCGCATTTGACCCCTACACCCACGGCTATTATAAAGTCACCGAGCGTGTGGGCGAAGCATTTCGAGATGGCTTAAAGCTGAAAAAGTAAGGTATGCAGAAAAAAAGCTAATATTTCTTAGTATATCTGTTATTCCCTATTGTTTTCGTCTGTGACTATCCTTCTCTGCTCCTGATCTCTCTCGGTGTCTTTCCATAATACTTCTCAAACAAATGATAGAAATGACTTACATTTTCATACCCTATCTGCTGTGCGACCTGTTTAATGGACAGTGTCGTCTGTTCCAACAGCTGCTTTGCGTACTTCATGCGTATTTCAATGACATATTGCTGGAATGATTTTCCCCGGTATTTCTTTAAAATCAAAGAATAATAATTTCTATGATAATGAAATTCTTTTTCGAGTTCAGAAACCGTCACTTTTGCAACATTCTCCCGGATGTAGCACTCCAATTCGTACAGTAATGCTTTTTCCCTGCTTTCTTTACTGTCGGTATGAAGCTGTGGAATATATGCCCAGCATAAATACTGTAAAAGACGAATCATAAGTCCATGCTCGATCTGTTCATATCCGGGTTCCCTTGATAAATCTTCAGCCAGAAGATTTTCTAATAATTGCTCAATGTCTATCTCCTTGCGGGAATATTTTTTGGATCTTTGAAGTTTTAAAAAACTCTGTTCTCTTTTTTGTCCCCATAACGCATGAAACAGAAATCTCTGCATCTCATCTGTCCCATCATAACTTCGCAGCAGCTGCTCCAGATAATCTGATCGAATCTGTAAAAACAGTACCGCTGCATCCTTGGCCTCTATGTAATCCGCATGTTCACAATTCTGATCTGTAATCACAAACTCTCCTTGTTCAAACCGGATTTCTTCTCCCAACAGAATCTGCGTAAAGCTCCCTTCAATGACATAAAGGATTTCCACATACTCATGCTTATGAAACCAACTGCGTCTTAGAAATTCTCTTCGGACTAAACGCTGTCCTGCTGGACTTATACTCCATTCCATTCCTTCCTTTCCATAAACAATTAATAATGTAGACATTTTCTCTGCAATCTTCCTGTTTGCTGTAGAAGATGCATGATTCGCCTCTCCAAAATAGGGCAATTCGTCATATTCTTGTTGTTTTTCCGAATCCATGTAGAATCTTCTTATTTCCTTGATTCTGTCAATTATTCTCTGATATTTCGTTATTTTCTTCACTTTCACTTTATGTATCCCCCATTTTATAATTCGTGCATTTCGTCCTTATTATTTACTATACCATTTTCTTTAGTCATTGTCATTCCCGTTGTTTCGTTTTATCATAAAATTAAATGATGTTATGTCGAAAGACCCAACTATGAAATCAAGGAGGAGCTTATTATGCGTAATCAGAATATTGATCAATGCTGGCAGTTTCAACATGGACTCTATGATGAATTTCCAGATGCTGAAAAAGCAAAATCCATTCGGGAAGTGAATCTGCCGCATGATTATATGATTGAAAGTAATGTCAGCGAAAGCGCCGCTTCCGGTCCTGCCAGCGGCTATTATACACAAGGTGTTGCTTATTACACAAAATTAATCGACATCCCGCAGGAATGGGAACAGGAAGCAGTCTATCTGCATTTTGACGGTATTATGATGAATGCTACGGTCGACATCAATGGATGTAAGGCAATTCTGCAGCACAACGGCTATATTCCATTTTCCGTAAATATTACACCTTATCTCTATTTTGGAAAGAAGAACCGTGTAACTATCACTGTAGCCCCAAGTATGCAGCCTAATTCCCGTTGGTATTCCGGTGCCGGAATCTTCCGCAGCATAGAATTGCTTCATATGCCAAAGCTTCATATTGCTTCGGATGGAATCTTTGGTTATACCAAATCCATTGAATATGATACACTTGGCAATCCCGTATGTGCCTATCTTCACACAGAAGTAGAATTACAGAATGAAACTTTAGAAAATAAAATGGCACTTGTAGAAGTATTTCTCACAAAAGACGGAAGTGATGAAGTCCTTCTCAGTCGGAAACAGAAAATGCAGATCAACCCTAACACTACGGATACTGCATACCTGAATCTGACACTTGAGAATCCGGAACTTTGGGATGTAGAGAATCCAAACCTTTATAAACTGCATGCCAGAGTCACAGATCTTGGTGTGTTTAAAACTCATTTTGTTCCATCTGAGAAAAATACAACAGATGAAACTTCCGTTCTTTTCGGTGTTAAGACGATAACGGCAGATGTAAAACATGGATTACGTATCAATGGAAAAACAGTGAAATTAAAAGGTGGCTGTATCCATCATGACAATGGCATGCTCGGCGCTGTATCACTTTATGATGCTGAGTACCGCAAGATTTCTACTTTAAAGAAGATTGGATTTAATGCAGTCCGCACAACACACAATCCACCGTCTGCCGCACTGATGGAAGTCTGTGACCGGCTTGGTATGTATGTTTACGATGAGGCTTTTGATGCCTGGGGAATTATGAAACGGCCTGGTGACTATAATCAGTTTTTCGATGCAGACTGGAAAAAGGATCTCACCCTCTTTATGAAGCGGGACCGTAATCATCCATCCGTTATCATCTGGTCTACCGGAAATGAAATTTCGGAACGTGGCGGTCTGAATAATGGTTATACACTTGCCACACGCATTGCAGAAGCTGCACGTACACTTGATCCCAGCAGACCAATCTCCAATGCAATCTGTTCCTACTGGAGCGGACTTGATGAAGAGTTGTCACTGGAAAACATGAAAAAAATAATGGGAGAAGTCTCTGAAGACACTGTTTCCATACAGAATGCGGACACTGGTAAAAATGATACCAGCTGGGAAGAATACTCCGAAGCATTCACAAATGGTCTTGATATTGTCGGATACAACTATATGGAAGATAAATATCCACTGGATCATGAGATGTTCCCTGAGCGTGTCATCCTTGGATCTGAAAATTATCCAAAAGAAATTGGCATTCACTGGCCAATGGTAGAGAGTACGCCTTATGTCATAGGTGATTTCACATGGACAGCATATGATTATATCGGAGAAGCCGGTATTGGAAAATCTGTTTTCCTTGAGCCGGATGATCCATTATTTAAAATAGGGTCCTTTGCTTTGATGTCTTATAGTTCACAATTCCCTTGGCGTTTTGCGAATGACGCAGACGTAGATATCAATGGCTGTTTGCTGCCACAGGGGGCTTACCGCAGCATTGTATGGGGAAATAATAAGACTTACTTATACTCCTATGACCCTGATGTCTTTGGAAAAAAAGAACTGATCGGTAACTGGGGATTTACAAATGTCACAAAGAACTGGAATTGGAAAGACGCTGATCAAAAACCAGTACAGGTCGCTGTCTTTTCCAATGGAGATGAAGTAGAACTGATCCAGAATGGTACTTCCGTTGGTAAGCTTACTTCCGGAACACGCCTTGCAGCAGAACTTCCACATAGCTTTCTCTTTGACCTGACCTATCTTCCGGGAACTTTGGAAGCTGTCAGCTATAAAGATGGAAAAGAAATCTCACGGGATACACTTGTCACTACCGGACCAGCAAAAGAGCTTCGTCTCATCCAAGAGAAAAAAGAACTCTCCGCCAACGGACATGAGGTAGCTTACGTTCGCGTAGAAATCGTAGATGAAAATGGAATTGTTGTTCCAGACGCAGCACTCAGACTCAGTGCAGCAGTGGAAGGTGTTGGCTCGCTGGCTGCCTTCGGTTCATCCAATCCGATTACAGACGAGAATTATACCTCTGGAACTTTCACTTCCTACCACGGAACGGCAACAGCGATCATCCGCAGTGGATACCAGACTGGTATGTGTACCTTGACTGTAGGGTGTGAAGAACTTGATGAGAAAAAAATAGCATTCACAATAAAATAATTTCTAATACCCAAAATGATGCTTGCTTTCACTAGATGAAGTCTCCACAACTTTTTCATCACGGTCTCTCTGTTTCTCACTACCTGTATTCATTTTTGACCTCCTTTTCCCTGGACTAAAAAACGCCCAGACTAGATTTTTCGTAAATCTAATCTGAGCGTTTTATATCTCTCAGGTCTAATTTCTCAGACAAGAAAACCAATTTTACAGATTTTGACAACCCTTTTCCTATATTACACAATACTTGAAAATACCTGGTGGAAATCATTACCTCTCATTTGGGAGTAAAAAGCAGTAATGAATTTTCTTAATCATTACTGCTTCAAACAACTGTTCCCTGCGGGAATCGAACCCACAACTGAGACTTAGGAGGTCCCTGTTATATCCATTTAACTAAGAGAACTTTATTCATATATGCCGCAAGCCTTTTGTTTTTAACAAAATAGCATTTCTCACGCCATTCATGATATCATATTTTATTATATTTGTCAAACGAAGTTTACCACTCCCTGCAGCCAAATATCGCCCTTAAAACGCCGTCCTGCCATCGGCTCTCCCATCAGCCCTGAACGGTTCACCAAAACGCGTATACAAATATTATTGCACTTCACATCCATCTGGCACAGCGGCTCCTTGCTGATTTCATTTACAAGAGGCACCACATTTAGAATTTCACCAATGATTGTATATCGATCACTCTCCATTCCACATGGCATAATACTTGATTCAACCATTGTATAGATATCACAACTATTTAACAACCTGCCTACTTTATTACTCAAATTCATATCATCAATTGTCAGGCTGTCAATTGCTTCTTGATTTCCTTCTCTTGCTGCCTCAATCAGTTTCTGACGTCCCTGTTCCTTTTTCTTTGCAATACGAGCAGCCTCTGGTCTCTTCAAAATGGGGAGTAAAATTTTTCCCTGCGTACACAAAGCAGAAAGACAGGCATCTGTCACCGTTGGAAAAAATCCCTGCAGTACCTGATATTTTCG
The DNA here is from genome assembly GCF_020687335.1 of Anthropogastromicrobium aceti. Classification (NCBI taxonomy): domain Bacteria; kingdom Bacillati; phylum Bacillota; class Clostridia; order Lachnospirales; family Lachnospiraceae; genus Anthropogastromicrobium; species Anthropogastromicrobium aceti. The sequence goes on along the minus strand of NZ_JAJEQN010000045.1, from coordinate 22,293 downwards.
ATATTCCATAAAATTATTTACAGAAAAAATCAGATTCAGTCCTAATCGGCAATCATCACAGACGCCATCATACGCTTCTCTCGCACTTTCCTTTTCTATGCTGCATTCTGCCTTAGAAGAACAGACATTACTGTTAATATATGGCTCATAATATTCCATCTGAAAGCTTCCCTGCATATCCTCTTCTCCACAGATCATAAGACCTATGTCTGGTGCAACTTCCTTTGTATAGACGACAAGACTGCTCTCCTCATCCAGACGAATTTTTTGAACCTGATCTGGGAAATTCTGCACGCTGCTTAACAGCTGCTGAAGCTGAGACTTTTTCTTGATTTGCCCAAATCCGATTGCTGGTAAGTATGCGTGCATAAAATTCCCTCCTTTATCATTTTATACTTTTATTTCTTCGGAACCATTTTCTCCATTCCGCCCATATATGGACGAAGAACTTCTGGAATACGAACACTTCCATCTGCCTGCAGATTGTTCTCTAAGAATGCAATCAACATACGCGGCGGAGCTACTACAGTGTTATTTAAAGTATGAGCCAGATACTTTGTCTTATCCGGTCCAACAACACGGATGCCAAGACGACGTGCCTGTGCATCACCTAAGTTAGAGCAGCTTCCTACTTCAAAATACTTCTTCTGACGCGGAGACCATGCCTCAACATCGACAGACTTTACCTTAAGGTCAGCCAAATCACCAGAGCAGCACTCAAGTGTACGAACTGGAATGTCCATGCTGCGGAATAAATCTACAGTGTTCTTCCACAGCTTGTCATACCACATCATGCTGTCTTCCGGCTTACAAATTACGATCATCTCCTGCTTCTCGAACTGATGGATACGGTATACACCTCTCTCCTCCAGACCGTGAGCTCCCTTTTCCTTACGGAAACATGGTGAGTAGCTTGTCAGAGTGTATGGAAGATTTTCTTCCTTGTTAACAGTATCAATAAACTTTCCAATCATGGAATGCTCACTTGTTCCGATCAGGTAAAGATCCTCACCCTCGATCTTATACATCATTGCATCCATCTCTGCAAAGCTCATAACACCTGTAACAACATCACTTCTGATCATGAAAGGCGGTACGCAATAAGTAAATCCACGATTGATCATGAAATCTCTTGCGTAGGAAATTACTGCTGAATGCAGTCTTGCGATATCACCCATTAAATAATAGAATCCGTTTCCAGCTACTTTTCTTGCACTGTCCAGATCAATACCGTTGAAAGACTCCATAATATCAGTGTGATACGGAACCTCAAAGTCCGGAACAACTGGTTCGCCAAAGCGCTCAACCTCTACATTCTCACTGTCATCTTTTCCAATCGGAACAGATGGATCAATGATATTCGGGATAATCATCATCTTCTGCTTCAGATCTGCCTCAACCTGCTTCTCCTCTGCACTCAGTGCTGTCATGCGCTCTTCTGACGCAGCATCCTCTGCACGCAGCTTTTCAGCCTCTTCTAACTTTCCCTGTGCACGAAGTGCACCATACTGCTTAGATGCCTTCTTATGATTTGCACGAAGTGTCTCAACTTCCTTTTTGATTTCACGATTGCGAAGATCCAGAGCGATTACCTCATCAACCAGCGGAAGCTTTGCATCCTGAAACTTATTACGGATATTCTGTCTTACAACGTCCGGATTCTCACGGACAAACTTGATATCTAACATAGTTTTCCAAACCTTTCTGTATCTACTCTCATACTCAATAAATGCCTTGTTTTATAAGGAAAACAGACATTATTTATTATATACCACGGATTCTCTTTTGTAAAGTAGGTTGTGGGGAATGTTCCACGTGGAACATCACCTGCTGTCAATTGTAACCTAGATTAGCGGTGAGACGGGTTGATTTTACGAGGCGGAACGTTGTAGCGGGACTTTCAAAATAATGTATAACAAAAAGAAATGTAACAGGTGCCCGCGGAAAAGAGACGCCGACAAAACAATCGTCGAACCGCTTTGTTAAACTTCCGGGTAGCATTACGTTCCACGTGGAACATCACCTGTTGTCAATTGTCTGCTTTAGTGTTAAGATAGCATATATCATCCCCAGAAAGGAAACTAACATGACTTATACCAATTTATTATTTGACCTTGATGGTACGCTCTTTGACTTTGATGCTGGAGAAACTTATGCTTTTCATAAAGTCTGCGATACTTTTCATATTCAATACTCTGATGAAATACTTTCACTCTATCAGCGCATAAATCTTTCCTATTGGAAAGCATATGAACGCGGTGAAATTACTCCTGCTGCATTAGCGATTGCCAGATTTCGCGATTTTCTTGCTGCTGTTGGCAAAGACGGTGATCCGGCGCTAATGTGTCAGCTTTATCAGACCAGCCTTGGTGAAGACTGCACTCCTATTCACGATGCCCTTCGTGTATGCTGCATTCTGTATGAAAGAGGATATAAGCTTTCCATCATTACAAATGGACGAAGTACCACTCAACACAGCCGCCTATCTCACTCTGAATTGACACCAATGATTTCTGATCTATTCATTTCAGAAGAACTCGGATATCAAAAGCCCAAAAAAGAATTTTTTGATGCTGTATTTTCAAAGCTTCAAATTTCTGTTTCTAAAGCACTTGTCATTGGTGACTCTTTAACCTCCGATATCATCGGTGGAATCCAATATGGCATTGATACCTGCTGGTTTAACCCAAATGGCTCTGATAATACAATGTCACAGGCACCAACTTATGAGATAAAACAGCTGAGTGAGTTACTTTCTATTCTTTAACTCTATATTAACAAAAAACGGCTTTCCAGATCAGTAGTTTCTGTTCTGAAAGCCGTTTTTTAATTACTCTATTTAATTTTTAGTTTCATTTGTATCCTGCTGTACTAGAGTTTCCTGCTGCGCTTGTTTCTCTTCTAATTTAGCTGCATCGACATTATAATTTAATGCCATCTCCAAAGCATCTCGCTCCTCATTGCTGAGTGTTGCATGTGATTGTCCATGAATAATTTCTTTTAAATAGCTGTAGCAGCCATCCTGCGTATGCATACTGCTTAATACAAAACCGCTGTCATCACCATCAAGAAGTGCCAGTGAAAAGCTCAGCTTTCCAGCCATTCCTCGAAAGGTATCATATTTCATAATACCAATCTTTTTGTATGTTGCCTTAAGCCCTTTCTTCATGCTAATGATCTCATCAATATCACGCTTGCACTGGATCTTTACACGCTTATTATCTTCTACTACTGTCTTTAAAATGCCCTCAAGTGATTTTCCATCATTACCGCGCATAAAATCATCATATGCTGCCTGCAATTCTTTCATTCTGCTGTTCATAACAGTCATGCAGATCACAAGAATCAAAATCACAGCGAACATTCCTGCCAGAAAAAACAGGCTGTACTGCTGTGTAAATTCCATCGCCTGATTCAGAATTTCCATATTTTATTTTCCTTTCCTCTAGTTGAACAGTTATCCTCTGTTCAGTTTTCTTTTTCTAAGTTTTAACTAATTTACTCGATTGTATCCTTAGTAATTCCCATTAGTTCAATGATGCGCTCAAGATCATCATTTGAATAATAGTCAATTTCAATCTTGCCCTTGTCATCAGACTTTCTCTTAATCTGCACCTTCGTACCCATGCGAGACTTCATACGACTCTCCAATGTCTCATATAATGTCTGGTTCTTTAAAACTGGCTTTGTAACAGCTGGCTCATTTTTCTTATCCAACAAACTCTTAATATACTTTTCAGTATCGCGCACGCTTAGTTGCTCTTCCACAACCTTCTGTGCAACAGCACGCTGTTCTTCTTTATCTTCCAGTCCCAAAATCGCCTTCGCATGTCCGTTTGTAATCTTACCTTCCATCAGCATAAGCTGAACCTCTTCATCTAGCTTAAGCAATCTAAGTGCATTTGTGATTACACTTCGGCTTTTAAATACTTTCTCTGCAATCTCTTCCTGTTTTAGCTGATACTTTTCAATCAATGACTGATATGCTTTTGCTTCTTCAATAGGGTTTAAATCTTCTCTCTGTAAATTCTCAATCAGTGCAATTTCTGCGATCTGCTGTTCATCATAATCTTTTATAATGACTGGAATATCCTTCAATCCAGCCTGCTTTGCTGCTCTCCATCTGCGTTCTCCAGCAATAATCTGATAATGATCATCTACCTTCTTTACTACAATCGGTTGAATTACGCCATATTTTTTGATAGATTCTGCAAGTTCAGTCAATGTATCCTCATCAAATTTCAGTCTTGGTTGAGAAGATGCCGGCTCCACAAGACGCAGCTTTACTGTTGTCTCTGGCTCTTTTTTATCAGCTGCTGAATCTTTTTTCCTTGTTTCTACTGCATACGCATTGCTGATCAAGGAATCGATACCTTTGCCGAGACCTTTTCCAAGACCACCTTTTTTATTGAGTGCCATTCTTTCATCCTTTCTATCATTCAGTACCATTTGCAATTTTGCGAATAATTTTTAACTACTCTCTGTTTATAACCTCTTCTGCCAGTTGGTGATATGCTTCTGCTCCTGTTGATCTTGCGTCATACAAATTGATTGGCAGTCCATGGCTCGGTGCCTCTGCAAGACGCACATTTCTTGGAATAATTGTCTTATAAACTCGCTCCTGCAAATTGTCTTTTACATTCTCCACTACCTGAAGTGACAGATTAGTTCTCGCATCATACATGGTAAATACAACACCTTCCATTTCCAGATCTGGATTCAAGCGGCTCTTTACCAGATTGATTGTATGTAACAGCTGTGTCAAGCCTTCAAGTGCATAATATTCACACTGAATTGGAACAAGTACTGTGTCAGCTGCACTAAGCGCGTTAACAGTGAGCATACTTAAAGATGGCGGGCAATCAATTACAATAAAATCATACTGATCCTTAATCTCGTCTAATGCATCTTTTAAAATAAATTCCTTACGTTCCACATCAATCAATTCGATTTCCGCTCCTGACAGGTTCACATTTGACCCAATAAGTGAAAGGGTATCGAATAATACATTTTCAAGAATGCATTCTTGTATTGTACAGTTATCTGTAATCAGATCATACAGTGAATGCTCAAGTTCATTTTTATCAACGCCGAATCCACTGGTTGTATTTCCCTGAGGATCCATATCAATGATAAGTACATTTTTCTGGTATTCTGCTAATGAAGCTGCCAGATTGATTGCAGTAGTAGTCTTGCCAACTCCACCCTTCTGATTTGCAACAGCTATAATTCTTCCCATAATATCCTCATTTCTGCTAAATAGCATGATTTTATTACAATTCACACGGAACGTGCGTTTTTGCGAATGGGTTTCCTGTGAACTGTAACGTTTTTTTTGCATCTTTTCTACAGTATAGCACTTCTTTCTTCAAAATGCCATAAAAAAATGTTCCACGTGGAACATTATCTCCCGTGGAACATCTCTTTTGTATTTTTAATTGTTCATGTTCCACGTGGAACATTGTTCGCGTTTTGCGAATTGGCGTCCTGTGAACTGTAATTTTCCTTACTGCAGCGGTTCCTTACTCGGCAATCCCGCTTTTCTAGGATATTTTTTTGATGTAGGCTCTTTTTTCTTCACAATAACAAGACTGCGTCCAATATCCGAATCCGGCAGATCAAAGTAGATTGCATTTTCCTTTACTCCACCAAGCAAATGAACTGCTTTCTTTGCCTTATCAATCTCCTCTTCTGCATTGCCTGATTTATAAGCTACAAAACATCCTCCTACCTTTGCATATGGAAGGCAATATTCACATAGCGTAGACATATTGGCAACAGCTCTTGATACAACGCAATCAAATTGTTCTCTTAGTTCTGCCTTTCTGGCGCCATCCTCTGCACGATAATGAACAGTGGTGATGTTTTCAAGGCCAAGTTTTTCAATAACCTGATTTAAAAAGTTTAATCTCTTATTCAGAGAATCAAGCAATGTTACCTTTAACTGTGGATACATAATCTTTAATGGAACACCTGGAAATCCTGCTCCAGTTCCAACATCAATCAGAGTCTTCGTGTCTTCCTTAATAAAAATCTCTGATTTTAGCACGCTGTCCACAAAATGTTTCTGCAGCACTTCATCGAACTCTGTGATTGCGGTTAAATTCATTACCTTATTTGTTTCAACTAACATTTCATAATATTGAAAAAACTGTTCTGCCTGCTTATTGGTTAGTTCGTGTCCAATCTGGGCAAACGCATTCATAATTTTTTCAATACATTCTCCATGCTGTATCGCTTCTGCCATTTATTTCCTCCTGTTTATGCATTCTTTTTATCTATTTAAATAGACAAGTAATACTGATACATCAGCTGGTGAAACACCTGATATTCTTGACGCCTGTCCGATTGATGCCGGCTGATATTCATTAAGCTTTTGAATAGCTTCTTTTCTCAGATTCGGTACCTGACTGTAGTCAAAATCAAGTGAAAGCTTTTTCTTTTCAAGCTTTTTAAACTGTTCTACCTGCTGCAGCTGACGCTTAATATAGCCTTCATACTTTATACTGATCTCTACCTGCTGCGTCACTGCCTCTGGCAGTTCTGGTTGCTTTGTATCTATTTCTTTCAAATCATTATAACAGATTTCCGGACGTTTTAACAGCTCCTCAAGTGTCATTCCACTCTTTAAAAGTGTGCTGTTATGCTGTTCAAGGAATGCCTGTACCTGCGGTGTTGTGCCGATAGTTGCCGTTTTAAGACGCTTGATTTCTTCATCGATCTGTCTTTTTTTATCATTTAGTTTTTGATAACGCTCATCAGATATTAATCCGATTTCATGACCAATTGCAGTTAAACGAAGATCTGCATTATCCTGACGAAGCAGCAAACGATATTCTGCGCGTGATGTCATCATGCGATATGGCTCATGATTCTCCTTTGTCACAAGATCATCAATCAAAACACCAATATATGCCTGTGAACGGTCTAACACTAATTCCTGACGTTTTAACACATGCAGCGCCGCATTGATTCCTGCTATAATTCCCTGTGCCGCTGCCTCTTCATATCCAGAGCTTCCATTAAACTGTCCTGCGCTGTATAATCCTCCTATTTTTTTAAACTCAAGCGTCGGCTTTAGCTGTCTTGGATTAATACAGTCATATTCAATTGCATATGCGTTTCGTACAATTTTTACATTTTCCAGACCTGCTACTGTATGGTACATTTCGTACTGCACATCTTCTGGCATAGAACTTGACATACCGCCCAGATACATCTCATTTGTATACAAGCCTTCCGGCTCAATAAACACCTGATGATGATCCTTATCAGCAAAACGCACTACCTTATCCTCAATAGACGGACAATAACGAGGTCCAGTTCCATGAATCACGCCCGAATAAAGCGGTGAGCGATCCAGATTACTTCTGATAATCTCATGTGTCTGCTCATTTGTATACGTCAGCCAGCAGGAAACCTGATCCTTTTGAACGCTCTCAGGATCTGTTGTGAATGAGAATGGAACAACTCGCTCATCACCTTTTTGTTCCTGCATTTTTGAAAAATCAATACTTCTTTTATCAACTCTCGCTGGTGTTCCAGTCTTAAATCTAAACATCTCAATGCCGAGTTCCTTTAATGAATCTGTCAGATGTGTCGCTGACTGCAATCCATTTGGACCTGTTTCATTGCTGATATCACCATAAATGCAGCGTGCCTTTAAATATGTTCCAGTTGCAAGCACTACACATTTACAATGGTAAATTGCACCAGAATACGTTACAACTCCATTTATATTATTATTTTCATCAACAAGAAGTTTACATACCTCTGCCTGTCGTATTGTCAGCTTGTCGGTATTTTCCATGGTATGGCGCATCTCCTGCGAGTATGCACGCTTATCCGCCTGTGCACGAAGTGAATGCACAGATGGTCCTTTTGATGTATTTAACATCTTAGACTGAATAAACGTCTTATCAATATTTTTGCCCATCTCTCCGCCAAGCGCATCCACTTCTCTTACAAGATGCCCCTTAGAGCTTCCTCCTATATTCGGATTGCACGGCATCATTGCTATACTTTCCACACTCACAGTAAAAACAATCGTCTCTAATCCCAGTCTGGCACAAGCTAACGCCGCCTCACAGCCGGCATGTCCTGCTCCAATCACCACCGCATCATAATATTCTTCTAAAACAGCCATATTTTGCCTCCACTATCTAGTTACTTACCCATACAGAACTTTGCAAAAATACGGTTTACCAGATCTTCTTCAATCTCCTCGCCGATTACTTCTCCCAAACTGGTATAAGCATCCATCATGTCGATTGTCAGCATATCCTCCGGCATCCCATTTTCAATGCCCTCCTCTGCAAGCCTCAGGCTTTCGCAGGCATTTAACAGACATGTTTTTTGACGTGCATTCGTGATAACAACCTCATCATTTCCTGCAATCATTCCCTGTTCAAACATGTCACGTATTGTCTGCTCAAGCGCATCTAATCCATCTTCATTTGCCGCTGATATCCAAAGAACAGGTGCATCCACTCCAGCCTCCTTTAAATCCTTAGGCTGAATTACAGAAGATAAATCGGACTTATTTAACAGAATAATACTTTTTTTGTTTTTTAGCAACTCCATAATCTTATGATCATCTTCATCGAGATTTCGGGATGAATCTGCCACGTAAATCAATAGGTCTGCCTTTGCAGCAGCCTCACGTGCCTTCTCTACGCCGATTTTTTCAACAACATCAGATGTGTCACGAATACCAGCTGTGTCCACCAAAATTAAACTCAAATCGCCAAGCATAATCTGCTCCTCAAGAGTATCTCTCGTCGTACCGGCAATCTCTGTGACAATTGCCCTCTGTCTTCCTGATAACGCATTGAGCAAAGATGACTTTCCGGCATTTGGCTTTCCTACAATCACAGTGCGAATCCCCTCTGTTAAAACCTTTCCATTATCAAAGGAGTCTGCCATCTTCTTTACTGCTGCTCTAATTTTTTGAACACGTTCTGTGAGGCCCTCTGTATAGCCTTCAAGCGAAATATGCTCTGGATCGTCAAGTGCTGCCTCTATATAAGCAATCTCGTCTAAAAGCGTGCTTCTGAGGTCTTGTATGCGGTTTTTAATTTTTCCAGATAGCTGTTCTAGTGATGCATCTATTGCAAAACGATTCTTTGCAGATATAAGCTCCATAACAGCCTCTGCCTGAGACAGATCAATTCGTCCGTTTAAAAAGGCTCTCTTTGTAAACTCACCAGGCTGTGCCGGTGCTGCCCCATTTTTAAACACACAATCTAATACACGTCTCGTAACAAGAATGCCTCCGTGGCAGTTAATCTCTACTGTATCCTCTGCAGTAAAGGAACGAGGTCCTTTCATGATGGATACCATAACCTCATCAAGTACCTCATTTTCATCACAAATATAGCCGTAATGAATGGTATGTGTAGGTGCATTTGAGAGCTTTTTCGCTGAAGATGACGCTGCCGCGGCAAATTCTCCTTTTTTAATCGACTCTACCTCTTTTTTTGTTCTATAAATACGATCAATCACATCAAGCGCCTGAGGTCCACTTATTCGAATAATGCTAATTCCTGCTGGACTAAGTGCCGTTGCAATCGCCGCAATTGTACTATTTTCTTTCATATTCTACCTCACTTCGATTTTCGTAAGTTTCCAAGAATGATACAGAAAATGCCACTCAATAGTCCGTATGAACTTTGAATGGCACTTTCTCTATTATTCCTCAGAAGTCAGCTTTTCAGCTGTTTCTCTTGTACCAGCTGCGCTTCTATCATAATTTGTTTTGTATCCTTTGTCATAGCTTTTGTAGTATCTTCTCTGCGGAATTGCTTCTTTTTTAGGAAGTACCACTACATGACGAAATGGATCCTCGCCCTCGCTCTTGGTATATACAAACTTGTCGTCCTGAAGTGCAGAGTGGATGATCCTTCTCTCGTAAGGATTCATCGGCTCAAGCGATGCCGGACGTCTTGTTCTCTTTACCTTGTAGGCAATATTCTTTGCCAGCTGCTCGAGAGTTTCCTTTCTTCTTTCACGGTAATTCTCAGTATCCAGCTTGACACGAATATATTCTTCGCTGTGTTTGTTTATAACAAGGCTCACCAGATGCTGCAGTGAATCCAGTGTCTGTCCTCTTTTTCCGATCAGAATGCCCATGTCTTCTCCGGTCAGAACGATATCAACAACCTGTTCTTCTTTATTGTAGGCAACTGCGATATCAACTTCCATATTCATCTCGTGGAAAATATTCTGTAAAAATTCTTCTCCCTCATCGATAAAATCTGACTTTTTACGTGCACGGATCACCGCCGGCTTAGAACCGATAAAACCAAGCAGACCATTCGAACCTTTTTCAACAACCTCATACTCAAGTTTTTCACTGGTGATCTGAAGCTGAAGCAGTGCATTGTTTACGGCTTCATCTACATTCTTTCCAGTGAACGTAGCAAACTCTGTCATACAAACCTTACCTTTCTGAATCTGCAAGCTTCCCCAAGCAAGTAATCAGCCTTACAATCACTGATTACTTTCTGTTCTTCTTTTCACTCTTTTCGTTGTACTGCTGAACCATTCCGGCCTTAGATGCCAGCTTACCCTTCTTTTTCTGGGTGGTGGAATAGTACTCAGTTGATTTCTCAACCTGCTTTGTCACACGCTCTTTCAGCTCAGCTTCTTTCTTTTCTTCGAGTTCTCTTTCTTCTTCGATAGTACGAACATTCATAACAGCCTTTGCCTTAAGCGGCTTCTGACCCTTCTTAACACGCTTTACATTAGCCTTTTCAATGTTCTTTTCAACCATCTGATTAATATCAATGCGCTCCATATACTTGTTTACGATCATCTGAATCAGAATCATAACAACAGAAGATGCAATCCAGTATACACCGATACCTGCAGAGAATGTGAAACAGAAGAACACTGACATAAGAGGCATCATGATGTTCATGGTCTTCATTGTGCTTCCCATTGTGTCATCTGAATTCTTGCTTCCATTATCTGTCTGCATCATCTTAGAGCTAAGCCACTGAGTAAGACCGGCAAGAATAGGAATTAAAACACCAGGCCACAGCTGCTGTGCAGGTGCAGTTGCCAAATCCATTCCCAGGAAATAATTTGCTTTCTCGATACTTGGCAGTGCCTTGGCTACGTACTCATTCAAATTCGGGAAGATCTCGGTAAACTTAGTCCACTCAGCCTTATCGAAGTTGTAAAGCAGATCTATCAGCTTGTTAGAATCACTCAATCCTGCTGCATTGATGCCGTTTTGCTGTGCCAATGTCACGAAATCTGCGTTATCCATGTAAGTAGGAATGTTCTGCAGTGCCTCAACAATCGGCTCATAGAACGCTCTTACCTTTGTGATATAGCCCGGAATCTTGTAAATAACCTGATACAAAGCGAACAGAATCGGCATCTGAATCAGCATCTGAACACAACCGCCTGTCGGGCTCGTTCCGTACTTTGCATAGACTTCCTTCATCTCTTCATTCTGCTTCAAAAGCATTTCATTGTACTTCGGGCTTGACTTGTCCAGATTTGCATACTTTTTCTGAACCTGCTGAAGTTCTGGCGCCATAATACTATTAAGCTTTGTAAACTTCTGCTGCTTGATGGAAAGCGGAAGCATCAATGCTTTAATAATAATCGTGAATAAAATGATCGCCAATCCAATGCTTGCAATGCCAAACATATCCAGGAACTCGTAAATTCCATTCATGACAACACCAAGCACCTTCGCAACTGGCCCTACAAGAAACCAGTTACTTTGTGTTAATGATAAAAAATCCACTTGTTTTCCTCCTTAAGCTACCTACGGAACAGGGTCGTACCCCCCTTTTGAAAATGGATTGCAGCGCAATATCCTCCATATAGCAAGTAAGGAGCCTTTCAAAGCTCCATACTTTTCCAACGCTTCTATTGCATACTGCGAACAGGTTGGGGTATATATACAGTGGGTCCGGACTTTGAGAGGTGATAAATACTTCTGGTAAAACCTTATCATATAAATCATAATCTTCTTCATAGTCCCGACCCTACTTCGATTCTAAAAAAATATTCAGCTTTCTTCCTACATGAAAAAAAGCTTCCTCAATTTCCATTAATCCTTGTTCCTTCGCCAACGGTCTGGCAACAATCACTATGTCCAATCCTTGTATTAATTCTTTTTCGTGTAAGCGGCAGCATTCACGGATCACTCTTGTAACCCGATGCCTGACCACACTGTTTCCTACCTTTTTACTGACAGATATGCCAATGCGGGTATCAGCGCGGTCGTTTGACATCTTGTACATGACCAGCGAACGATTTGCAAAAGACTGCCGTTTGCTGTAGACTCTCTGAAAGTCTCTGTTCTTTTTAAGAGAGTTGATACTGCTCAATTAAGCAGAGAGAACCTTTCTTCCCTTTGCTCTTCTTGCTGCCAGAACCTTTCTTCCTCCCTTTGTGCTCATTCTTGCACGGAAACCATGAACCTTTGCATGGGATCTCTTCTTTGGCTGAAATGTCATCTTCATAACAAAACACCTCCTTGTTTTCTGTGTTAGTTTTCAAATAATACTGTTTCTTACACTGTGGGTATCAGTCCCACAGCTTGCACCAAAAGTGCGATTTTTCGGCGTTTTTTAACGCCGTTGCAAAAATTGGACATCATACGCATTATATTAAGAAACTCGCATTTCGTCAAGGTTTTTTTTAGTGTTTTTTATTTTTTATTACAAAAAAGTTATCCCCAACTTATCCACAAAGTTATCCCCAACTTTTTCATTCAGAAATGTTGTGGATAAAAGTTATCCCCAAATTGTGGATAACTTGTGCATAACTTTGGGGATAATACAAAAAACCATTCTCAAACCCTTGATTTTACGACAAACTTTTTTTTGTGGATATTGGGGATAAGTACATGTGTTTGGTGGATAACTCTGTGGATAACTCACTTCATTTTTACATATAAACAATCTTATCCACATTATCCACAATTTTATATGCCATACCCCCTTCTGAGTTATCCCCACTCTATCCACAGCTTTTTTCCACTTATCCACATGTTATCCACAGCCTATCCACAATATTATCCACATTTTACCCCAATGTTGTTGATATTTTTTACAGACTGCTCTCCTCTTCTCTCTTGAAATTCTTCATTATTTTTAGTATAATATCATTATATGGGCTAATAGGCTCTTTTCTCGAAAATTACCATATACCGACGTCAGGAGTAACAAATGATTGACAGATTAAAGGAAAACTGGGATGCCATAAAAGACACCCTGAAGGAAAATTATGATATTTCAAAGGTATCTTACGATACTTGGATTGTCCCTATGGAAATCCACAATGTAGACAATGACCAGGTCTACATCTTGGCAGATACAAAAGGTATCCCCAATATACTAGACTATATCAAGAAGAAGTACAAGCAGATTCTTGAGATTGTCATTGAGGAGAAGATCGGCCTGCACTGCAATGTGATCTTTGTTACTTCGGAGGACCTTGAGAAGCGTCCAAACCTCACTGCAGAAGCTTCTAACATTGTAACCCCCGAGTTAAACTCCTATTATGCTGCTGTGATGAATGCCAACTTAAACCCACGCTATACATTTGATACCTTTGTTGTTGGCTCCAATAACCGATTCGCACATGCTGCTTCACTTGCTGTTGCTGAATCTCCTGGAACCCTCTACAACCCACTATTTATCTATGGCGGCGCAGGTCTTGGCAAGACGCATCTGATGCAGTCTATTGCCCACTATATTCTGCGCAATGATCCAAGTGTACGCGTTTTATATGTCACTAGTGAGACATTCACAAATGACCTGATCGACTCTCTTAAAGGCAAGAAAAATGCTGAGTTTAAAGAGAAATACCGCAGCATTGATGTCCTTATGATTGACGATATACAGTTTTTAATTGGAAAGGAAAGCACACAGGAGGAGTTTTTCCACACCTTCAACTACTTATATGAAACGGGCAAGCAGGTTATCATTACTTCTGATAAACCTCCAAAGGATTTCACAAACCTTGAGGAACGTCTTCGCTCTCGCTTTTCTGTTGGTCTTCCAGTCGATGTCTCTGCTCCTGATTATGAGACTCGTGTGGCAATCCTTCATAAAAAGGAAGAAACAGAGAACACAAAGATCTCTGACGATATTATCAACTATATTGCTGAAAATATCAATACTAATATTCGTGAGCTTGAAGGTGCGCTCAATCGAATTACCGCTTTTAAACGTCTTTCTAATAAAGAAATCACGCTTAATATGGCGGAAGATGTACTTCGCGACATCATCAACAACCACAAAGAGGTTACGATTACTGTTCCTCTGATTGTTGAGGTCATTGCATCACACTTTGGCTTTGAGGCAGATGAGCTTCTTTCACAGAAGCGTAATAAGGATATCGCCTACTCCCGCCAAATTGCGATGTATCTGTGCCGTCAAATGACCGATTTGTCTCTTCAGCAGATCGGAAAGGAACTCGGAAATCGTGATCACACGACTGTCCGGCACGGAATTGAAAAGATTACTGAGGATCTCAAAAACAGCCAGTTTTTACAAGATACCATCGACGTTTTACAGAAAAAAATCAACCCGGCTCTTGGCTGAGCTTTGGGGATCGATTGGGGATATTGTGGATAACTTACCCAGTTATCCACATAGTTATCCACAAGTTATCCCCAAAATTTTTCTTCTGTAAGCCGCATAAGTCCTAGGTTTTTTAGAGTTATCCCCAATATCCCCAACCCCTACTACTACTACTATATATATTATAAATCTATCTATCAGCAAAAAGGAGAGTGCCACCATGCATATTATCTGTCCACGAGAAGAGTTACAAAAAGGTGTTTCAATTGTTTCAAAAGCCGTTTCAAATAAGACAACCATGCCGATCTTAGAGTGCATTCTGATCCAGACGAAAGAAGGACGCATTCTTATGACAGCAAATGATATGGAATTGGGGATTGAAACAGAAATTCATGGCATCATTGAGGACAATGGACGTATTGCAATTGATGCTAAGATTTTTTCTGAGATTGTTCGTCGTCTTCCAGACAATGATATCTCCATTGAAACCGATGGAACTGACTCTGTGAAAATTCAGTGTGAGAAGATTAATTTTACAATTCCTGGAAAGAATGCAGATGAGTTTACATTTCTTCCAGAGGTGGAACGCTTAAACTGTGTTACACTGTCTCAGTTTACTCTGAAGGAAATTATCCGCCAAACGATATTTTCCATTTCAGACAATGAGAATAACAAGATGATGGCAGGTGAACTGTTGGAAATTAATGGCAATAACCTGCGCATTGTATCTTTGGATGGTCATCGTATTTCAATTCGCAAGATTGTGTTAAAGGATTCGTATGATTCTATTAAAGTTGTTGTTCCAGGAAAAACACTAAACGAAGTAAGCAAGATTATTAGTGGCGGAACAGATGACGAAGTTCGCTTGTACTTTACTGAGAATCATGTTATGTTTGAGTTCGATGATACTATTGTTGTGTCACGTTTGATTGAGGGAGAATATTTCCGTATTGACCAGATGTTAAACAGTGATTATGATACTAAGCTGACAGTAAATAAAAAGGAGATGCTTTCATGTATCGACCGTACCACAATGCTGATTAAGGATAGTGACAAGAAACCAATTATTATTGGCATCACTGATCACAGCATGGAGGTCAAGTTAAACTCTGCATATGGTTCCATGAAGGAAGAACTTGCAATTGATAAGCGCGGCAAGGATATCTTGATTGGATTTAATCCAAAATTTTTAATTGATGCGCTTCGAGTAATTGATGATGAGATGATTAACATCTACATGATTAATCCAAAGGCACCTTGCTTTATTCGCAATGATGAAGGCACTTATATTTATCTGATTCTTCCGGTAAACTTTAACGTTTATTAAAATCGATAAAATAAATTATAATGAGTATGAAAGGATGAATAAATAAATGGCAAAAATAGTATTAAGAGAGGATTTCATTAAGCTTGGTCAGGCACTAAAGGCAGCAAAGCTTGTTGGAAGCGGTGTGGAGGCAAAGATTGTGATTCTTGACGGAAAGGTTAAGGTGAATGGTCAGGTTGAGCTGCAGCGCGGCAAAAAGCTATATGACAAGGATGTGGTAAGCTTTGCAGGAGAGACAATTGAGATTGTAAAGGAATAATCATATGATTGTAAAATCACTTGCGCTGTCAGATTTTCGAAATTACGATTTACAGGAATTATCTTTTCATCATGGCATCAACATTTTTTATGGGGATAACGCGCAGGGAAAGACAAATATCCTTGAGGGCATTTATCTTTGTATGACAAATAAATCATACAGAGGCAGTCATGACCGAGAGATGATCCGCTTTGGAAAAGAGGATGCGCACCTTCGTCTTGAGGCTGAAAAAAAAGGCATTCCATACCGGGTGGATATGCATTTAAAAAAATCAAAGACAAAGGGAATTGCAATTAATGGCGTGCCAATCCGCCGCTCAAGTGAATTGATTGGCCTTTTAAATGTCGTTTTCTTTTCACCAGAGGATCTTCAGGTGATAAAAAACGGTCCTGGAGAGCGCAGACGCTTTTTGGACATGGAGCTTTGCCAGCTTGACAAGGTGTATCTGCATTTTTTGACGCATTACAATAAATGTCTTACACAACGAAATGCACTGTTAAAAGAGATAGATCTGTCGAAGGATGCACAGGCAATGCTCGATGTCTGGGATGCACAGCTAATTCAGCATGGAAAAAAAATTGTACAGCTTAGGGAAGCATTTGTTGGTGAGATTGCACCAGTAATCGCACAGATTTATCATTCCCTGACAGGCGGTAGGGAACAGCTGGCAGTTTCGTATGAGCCAAATGTATCTGCTGATAGGTTTGATGAGATTCTTTTTCTTAATCGAGAGAGGGAGATACGGCAAAAGACAACACTGACGGGGCCACATCGTGATGACATTCGATTTCGTGTACAAAATATGGCAACAGGACAAACGACAGATATCCGTACATTTGGATCGCAGGGGCAGCAAAGAAGTGCAGCGCTTGCATTAAAGCTTGCGGAGATTGAGATTGTAAAGCGAAAGGTAAATGATACACCGGTTCTTTTGCTTGACGATGTACTTAGCGAGTTGGACAGCAGCAGACAAAACTATTTGCTGGACAGCATTCATGATATTCAGACCTTTATTACATGTACAGGTCTAGAGGAGTTTGTAAGGCACCGGTTTCACATGGATCAGATTTATCATGTGGAGCGGGGCGTAGTGACTAGGGTAAATTCCCTGAATAGTGAAACGATTTTTTAATCAGTGAGGAGGACACAATGAGCGACGAATACGGAGCAGGTCAGATTCAGATACTGGAGGGGCTGGAGGCAGTCAGAAAACGTCCGGGCATGTATATCGGAAGCACATCTGAGAGAGGGCTTCACCATCTGGTATATGAGATAGTAGACAATGCCGTGGATGAAGCTCTGGCAGGTGTCTGCACCAAGATCGATGTGATCATTCATAAAGACAATTCAATTACAGTTGTTGATAATGGACGAGGAATTCCGATTGGAATCCATCCGAAGGCTGGCATTCCAGCGGTTGAGGTTGTATTTACAATTCTTCATGCAGGCGGAAAGTTTGGCGGCGGAGGATACAAAGTTTCAGGAGGTCTTCATGGTGTAGGAGCATCTGTCGTAAATGCACTTTCCATTTGGCTTGAAGTTGAAATTTATCATGAGGGCAAGGTTTATATGCAGCGCTATGAGCGTGGTCATGTAGTAAACAAGCTTGCCGAAGTGGATACCTGTGATCCAAACAAGCATGGAACAAAGGTTACGTTTAAGCCTGACGGTGAAATTTTTGATACCTTAGTCTACAATTATGATACGCTTAAAGAGCGTCTTCGTGAAATGGCGTTTTTGACAAAGGGATTGAAAATTATTCTGACGGATGAGCGTGAGGAGCCAAATCTTTGCGAGACATTCCACTATGAGGGTGGCATTAAGGAGTTTGTTGAGTACTTAAATAGTGCGAAGGAGCCACTGTATCCGCAGATTATTTACTGTGAAGGAACAAAGAATAACGTTGCTGTTGAGGTAGCAATTCAGCACAACGATTACTACAACGAAAATATTTACAGCTTTGTCAATAACATCAACACACCAGAGGGAGGAACCCATCTGTCTGGTTTTAAGGCGGCATTGACAGATCTGTTTAATAAATATGCCAGAGCAAATAAGCTTTTAAAGGACAATGAGGATTCATTGTCTGGGGAGGATATCCGTGAGGGTATGACTGCTGTAATCAGCATTAAGATTGAGGATCCGCAGTTTGAAGGTCAAACAAAGCAAAAGCTTGGAAACAATGAAGCCAGAGGTGCTGTATCTGCAATTGTAAGTGAACAGTTAACATATTTTCTGGAACAAAATCCAAGCGTTGCGAAGATGATCTGTGACAAGGCAATTCTTGCACAGCGTGCACGTGCGGCAGCGAGAAAGGCACGTGATCTGACAAGAAGAAAGACAGCACTTGATTCAATGACGCTTCCAGGCAAGTTAGCAGACTGTACTGATAAGAATCCAGAAAAATGCGAGATCTACATTGTAGAGGGAGATTCTGCTGGTGGTTCTGCAAAGACAGCGCGTGATCGTGCGACACAGGCAATTTTACCTCTTAGAGGAAAGATTTTAAATGTTGAGAAGGCACGACTTGATCGTGTATATGAAAATGCAGAGATTAAGGCTATGATTACAGCATTTGGAACAGGTATACATGAAGATTTTGATATTACAAAGCTTCGCTATCATAAAATCATTATCATGACTGATGCCGATGTTGATGGTGCTCATATCGCAACACTGCTTCTGACATTTATCTATCGCTTTATGCCGGAGTTAATTAAGCAGGGCTATGTATACCGTGCACAGCCGCCGTTATATAAGCTGGAGAAAAACAAGAAGGTCTGGTATGCGTACTCAGATGAGGAGCTTGCAGCAATTCTTGATGAGGTAGGAAGAGACCAAAATAATAAGATCCAGCGATACAAGGGACTTGGAGAGATGGACGCGGAACAGCTGTGGGAGACTACAATGGATCCAAAGCATCGTGTTCTTTTGAAGGTAAACTTTGACGAGTCATACGCATCAGATATTGATGTTACCTTTAACACCTTGATGGGAGACCGCGTTGAGCCAAGAAGACTCTTTATTGAGAAAAACGCAAAGTATGTTAAGAACCTTGATATCTGATGACAGACCAAATTGGTCTGTCGGGATATAAGGATGCATAGTAAGAATGAGAGGGAAACATGGACGAAACCATATTTGATAAAGTGCAGGAGATCGATCTGAAGAAAACGATGGAGCAGTCATATATTGACTACGCTATGAGTGTTATCTCTCAGAGAGCGCTGCCTGATGTTAGAGACGGCTTAAAGCCAGTACAGAGAAGAGTTTTATACTCCATGATCGAGTTAAACAACGGTCCGGATAAGCCGCATCGTAAATGCGCACGTATCGTCGGCGATACCATGGGTAAATATCATCCGCACGGAGACAGCTCAATATATGGAGCACTAGTCAATATGGCGCAGGAGTGGTCTACCCATTATCCGCTTGTTGATGGCCATGGAAACTTTGGTTCTGTTGATGGAGATGGCGCAGCAGCCATGCGTTATACGGAGGCGCGTCTGTCTAAGATTGCAATGGAGATGCTTGCAGACATCAATAAGGACACTGTAAATTTCAGTCCGAACTTTGATGAGACAGAGAAAGAGCCAGATGTGCTTCCTTGCCGTTTCCCAAATCTTTTGTGTAACGGTACCACTGGTATCGCAGTTGGAATGGCATCAAATATTCCGCCTCATAACATCAAAGAGACAATTGATGCAGTTGTTAAAATGATTAACAACCGTATTGACGAGAATCGTGATACAGAGATTGAGGAGCTGATGAGTGTTATTCAGGGACCAGATTTCCCAACAGGTGCAACAATTATTGGCCGACGCGGTATCGAAGAGGCATATCGTACTGGAAAGGGAAAGATTATTGTCCGTGCAGTAACAAACATTGAGCCGATGCAAAATGGCAAGAACCGAATTGTAGTAACGGAGCTTCCTTATGGCGTCAACAAAGCAAAGCTGATCGAGAAGATCGCAGAGCTTGTAAAGGATAAGCGTGTGGATGGAATTACTGATTTAGCCGATCAGTCCAGTCGTGAAGGAATGCGAATTTCAATTGAACTGCGCCGTGATGTAAATCCTAATGTTGTGTTAAATCAGCTTATGAAGCATACACAGCTGCAGGACACATTTGGTGTTATCATGCTGGCGCTTGTCGGCGGCGAGCCAAGAATCCTTAATATCCATGATATGCTGTATTATTATCTGCAGCATCAGGAGGAGGTTGTAACAAGACGCACCAGATACGATTTAAGTAAGGCACAGGAGCGTGCTCATATCTTAGAGGGACTATTAATTGCACTGGATCATATAGATCGTGTGATTGAGATTATTCGTGGTTCTGCAAATGTAGTAGCTGCAAAAGCATCATTGATTGAAGAGTTTGGTCTTTCAGATGCCCAGTCTCAGGCAATTGTAGATATGCGTCTTCGCGCATTGACTGGATTGGAGCGAAATCGTCTGGAAAATGAATATAAGGAGCTAGAGGAGCGAATTGCTTACCTGCAGAGTATTTTAGGTGATGAGAAGGTATTGCTTGGCGTTATTCGTGATGAACTTCTTACGATTAAGGTTAAATATGGTGATGACCGTAAAACGGCAATTGAGCTGGCAGAGGATGAATTTAATGCAGAGGACTTAATTCCAAATGAGGCAGCTGTTATTGCTATGACAAAGCTTGGCTACATTAAGAGAATGTCCCCAGATCACTTTAAGGCGCAGAACCGAGGCGGCAAAGGTATTAAGGGAATGAATATCTTAGATGAGGACTATATTGCAGATCTGATTACAATTAATAATCATGATTATGTTCTTTTCTTTACAAATCTCGGAAGAGTGTACCAGCTTAAGGGTTATGAGATACCTGAGGCAAGTCGTACTGCAAGAGGAACAGCTGTTATTAATCTGCTGCAGCTGCAGGCAGGTGAAAAGGTAACTTCGATTCTTAGAAATGAGGGACATGAGTCTGGTTATCTGACCATGGCAACAAAGCTTGGCATGATTAAGAGAACAAATCTGTCGGAATATGGAAATATTCGTAAGGTAGGATTGGCGGCAATTAGTCTGCGCGAGGGTGATGAGCTGATTGACGTTCATGTTACAGATGGAAAGCGTGACATCATCATGATTTCACATCTAGGTCAGTGTATTCGCTTTGATGAAAACGATGCCAGAGCAACGGGAAGAGTATCCATGGGTGTAAAGGGTATGAACCTGGCAGATGGAGACAGTGTAATTGGCATGCAGGTCGCAGAGGAGAATGGTGAGCTTCTTTTTGTATCCGAAATGGGTATGGGCAAGAAGACTGCTATGAGTGAATTTAAAGACCAGAATCGAGGCGGTAAGGGTATTCGCTGCTATCGCGTCAATGCAAAGACCGGTAATCTGGCTGGCGTAAAGGTATATAAAGAGGGCTATGAGCTGATGTTAATAACAACGGAAGGTACTGTGATTCGTATGAAGACAGATACTATTCCTGTTTTAGGAAGAGATACCAGCGGTGTTAAGCTAATGCAGGTAGATCAGGAAAACGTTAAGGTATCAAGCATTGAACTTATTGAAGAATCTAAGGAAGAAGAATTTGCTGAGGCTTCTGAGGAGACTGTAGGTTCTAAAGAAGTGTAATCTGATAATAATGTTGTGAGGGACGCTTCGGCGTCCCTTTTTTGAAAAAAAATGAAAATAGGTATTGACATTAAGTGAAACATGGGTTATAATCATTTATGCGTTTAAGCAATTCATATAAGTTATAGTTGTGGAGAAATACTCAAGTGGCTGAAGAGGCGCCCCTGCTAAGGGTGTAGACCGTTTGCGCGGTGCGAGGGTTCAAATCCCTCTTTCTCCGTTTCTATTTTAGGAAAGTGTAGTATCATAACAAAAGGTTATTAGATTTACTTACAGTCCCATATGTATTGTGTCACCCTTTGGGTTTGCCGTAAGGCAGCGCAAAGGTTTTCTTTTTTCTTTTTTTTCAAATCTCGAAAAAAGATTTGAAAAAAAAAGTTAAAAAAGTTGTTGACAAACGCTTGAAAGTGTGCTAGTATATAGAAGTTGTCGCTGAGACAGACAATACAAAACACAAAGAACCTTGATAATTGAACAGTATAACCAACCCTGAAGATTTCTTAAAAAGCCAGATTGCGAAAGCAGTCAGGC
>NZ_JAJEQN010000044.1:0-29745 GCF_020687335.1 Anthropogastromicrobium aceti | reverse complement strand
GTTCGACTATTTTTACTTTTTCTACTGGTTCTATCTTACTCTTTCTGAACATGAAAATACCCCCATATAGGACTTTTTTATTTCATTGTCCTATATGAGGGTAGCATATCACAGGAACGCCGGCTCTTTTATTGGGTACACTGGCTCAATTAGTGTCCACGTGGTATTTCTATATGATAACAGCTTTTATTCCAAAATGATATAGCAAGAACTTGCTATCAAGCACTCTTACAACGGTCATTCGATGGCTGAAAATTGTAAGAGTACCTAGCACTACGTCAATATACCTTCTATCAAAATGATAAAGCTATGGTACCACACAAAAAGGTATGATACAATGCAGGTTAGATGCTTCTTATATGCAAAAAAGACCACATTGTTTGCGGCCTTTTTAAACTGTGGCAGAGCTGCGTCAAAAAAGACGCCATAGCCACTTTTGCAGCTTCTGGCGCCTTTGCATAACTTAATTGTAAGCCACTGGGACAGTAATCAAGCCAACGTACCCAATTAAAAGGCCGCCGGACCTGTCCCCGTGGTCACCCCTGTTTTCTTAAATAATTTTCAGAAACATCCGGTACCGTTTCTACTTCGATGTCTATTTCTTTGCCATCAATCTCCAAAGTGATCGTGTCATCAATCTGCATTGGAGATGGCAACACAACATACAAATATGCTCCAAAAAATCTTTCAACTGGATAAGAGGAACTTTTCATTTCAACGTTCACGTTATCATCGCTGCCTTTTAGCTTCATTGTATCAAGCAAAAAATCTCTTTTTGCATTTGAAATTGGATACCGATTGAATAATACCAGCCATGTTTGCCATTCCGATATGCCATCACACTGTAATAGATACAATCCATTCTCTAACTTCTGAATTTTCTTATTAAGAAAAACGGTCTCTGTTTTTAACTCATCCAGATGCCCATCCACATCTAACGCTCGCCCTCGTGCCGAATTCCAATAACTTCCGCTTTGCACACTTTGACATAATCTTTCATACGTCCACTGAGGAGGCCCCGTATAATATACAATCCACGGTTGCGCAAAATAGAAAATACCTCCAATCACTAGCAGTACTATTATCACTTTTATGACATTTTTCTTTTTTCCTTTCATTCCACGTCACCCCTCTTCATTGACTTAATTAGTCCTCTCTAAAGCCACCGTGACAGTAATCAAGCCAATGTACCCAATTAAAAGGCCGCCGAACCTGTCCCCATGGTCACCCCAGCCTATTCTGTCTATGACCAACTATTCCTGCAATCCCCCATGTTAATGCCGCAATAATATCTACTAAAATAACTGTCCAATGATACATTTGATGTACATGAATAAAGCAAGTAAGAATAGTAAGTCCAAACGCAATAGCATAACCCCAATAATATTTTCCAAATTTATTCTGCTTCACACCCCATACTAAAAATAATACAGCTGCTATTACAACACACACTATTAATATCATTCCATATTCACCTCTTTTTATGTTATTTTATAAAATATCACTTCAATTTATCCTACTATTTCCTGTCGTACTATTATTTATTTTCCAATATGTAATGAATGCCACTGGGACAGTAATCAAGCCAATGTACCCAACTAAAAGACCGCCGGACCTGTCACCATGGTCACTTGGTTTTGTCATACATATCTGCTATTATTTCTGCCGGGGTATTTCCCGATACTACAATACACGTTCCTGTAACTTCTTCCTCATCAGAAAGTAATTCATCATATCTCGTCATATCCTCTGCCGTTTTCCAATCTTCCTCTGGAAAACGTGCTTCAATTGACTTGATCTCATCTGAATCCAATGGTTCCCAATAATCCACAAATTTGAATGTGTTTTCACTGTCTTTTTCAAAGGTTGCTGAAACTGCATATTTTCCTGTATAGTCTGCATTACTTTCATATGAGGTAATTCCAAACAATGTAATTGTATCGTCCTGTGTTTCTTCTGATATCACAAAAACCTTTGCAGAAACATCAATATCATTTTCTGAGTTCTGATACCAAGTTTCGTGCATCCATTTAACTGCCCATCCTAAAAGATTAGCATCATCACTGCATCCATCTGGAAAATAAAAATAGGTGTCTTTTGTTGTTACATAAACAACACCGGTATCAAGCTGATCCTGATCAATCTCTAACAACTTCTGATTATCAATTACGTCTGTGTTTTCCTCTGATATGCTCTGAGGCTCTGTCTCTGTAATACTTTCTGACGCAAAAGGTACTTGCATCATATTCATTCCAAACAATAACGCTCCTGTCGAAATACCAAATACTGTTCTCAAAATCTTATTATGACTCATCTGTTTTCCCTCCTTAAAATTTTCTACAGCTCTTGTTACTCTATAGTTGTAGAGTAACATACTATACATAGATTGTCAATTACAAAGATTGACTTCTTGGCTATTTTATTTTAAAATGAAAGAAAAAAGAGGAGGATTATCATTCACATGGAAAAAATGACAGATGTTGAACTTCAGATTATGGATTGCATCTGGTCTATTGGTACAGATGTTTCACCATCGCAAGTTCTAACACTTCTTAATGAACGTTTTCAACGCGGATGGACGCTTCAAACACTATCTACCTACATGCTTCGCATGGCTGGAAAGGGATATCTGACATATCAGCGGAAAGGTCGGGTATCTGTCTATCATCCACTAATCACAAAAGATGCTTATTTTGAGCAAACCGCAGTTGACTATTCAAAAATTTGGGGAAAGGGAGTTTTGAAACGTATGGCTGCCGCTCTAATTAAAGAAAATGAGCTGTCAAAAGACGATATTCAGGACTTAAAGGATTATCTGGATGAGTTGGATTAAATGGGGGTCTGATATTTTCTACGCAATTTTTTATTGTATTATCACCAGCTTTTGTTTCTGGTCATTTTGGAAAATTTTAATTCTCGAAGCAAAACGGTTTCCTTCTTTGGTTTTGATTTGCTATCGGCTGATTCCTCTTGGCATCTTTTGCTTTACGCCATTTTTCTTTCTCACGAAATCAGTAGAAGCATTTTATTCTCCGATCAATCAATGCGAGCACCCCTTTCCTGGTATGGTATTTTTTTGTTCAACAGGCTATGCCAAGATCACTTGGATTCCTCATTCCATATGGCTGATTGGCATTCTTATTAAATGTATTTTCTATATAAAAGATTGTATTTCTCTACGCAAGATTCTTAATCAGTCAACATACTCGCCAAGTGATGCCGCGCTAGATAAAATCGTTCGTGATTTAGTCGAAAGCTTACACCTTACGCATATTCCAAGCATTCGCTACTGCTCATTGACTTCTACGCCGGTCACGGTAAAAGAACATAATTTTATCATTCTGCTTCCGCAGCGCGACTATTCATCGAATGAGCTTTTTGCGATTCTGCTGCATGAAATGATTCACATAAAACATAACGATCTTCGCAAGTTTCAATGGGGACGTATTCTCAATATTATCTTTTGGTTTTATCCGGTAGCCTACCTATTTCGTCGCGATATTGAACTGCTTTGTGAAACAGTATGTGACCGAACAGTTTTAAGTCTTTTGAAGGGTGATTTGTCCCATCATGACTACTTTGCACTCATTTTGTCGCACCTTCAATCTAAGCAGATGATTCCTTCCTGCATTGGATTAAACAACAAAACACAGTTAAAGTACCGAATGTCTACAAGTCGCTCTGCATCTTTTACTCATCGAAAGCAGTCTATCTTATTCTCTATTCTAGCTGGTGTGTTACTTTTCGCCAGTTCATCACTGATCGCTCAGGCAAGTGTTGAGCCAATCGATCAACTAAATTATGACTGGTTTAATGCAACAACTGAGGCTATTGAAATCCCTTGGTATCCACCAGTCTATACTTTTTACACCGATGACGAGGATCCGTCTTATATGGATTCCGTATTTTTAAAAGAACTCGATATGGATAAACTGATTGATACTCGCATCGATGGCGGCATTGAAACTTATTCCTACACACTTGCTCCTGGCGCTCGCGCCGATGATGTTTATCTTTATCTAACACCAGATTCTTCGTTTTGCACTGCTGGAGTTTGCAATGTCACCCCTAATATTCATTTTCGCGTTGGACTTACAGATGGTCATCAGAAAACCTATATCTCCCTTCACGAGAATGGCTATGGAACCCATTTCTCGGTTCCCTCTAGTGGAATCTATCGAATTTTTATGGAAAATGTTGGTTCCACAAGTATCACAATCTTGGGAAGCTATGCATTCGATCCATCCCAAAACATTGATTCCAATCAATAACTTTCGGACAGACACCATTACCTTCCGGGTTACAACTCTTCCAGTCGAAATCATCTTCCGATTTGCACACTTCTTCCGGGTTGCATCCCCTCCCAAGGTCTGCTATAATGGCAACGACACCATTGTAATACATCATCCCAAAGAAAAGAGGGGCAATTCATGAAAACAAAAGTATTTATTGACGGAAGCGAAGGCACTACAGGACTTCGCATTCACGAGCGTCTTGACAATCGCGACGACATTGAACTGTTAACTATAGCACCAGAGCTTCGAAAGGATCCTGCTGAGCGCAGCCGCCTGATAAACTCTTCTGATATCACATTTCTTTGTCTTCCTGACAGCGCAGCCAGAGAGGCTGTTGCTCTCGTAACGAACCCAAATACACGCATTATTGATGCTTCAACTGCACACCGCACTGAGGCTGGCTGGGCTTATGGTTTCCCGGAGCTTTCCGCTAAGCACCGCGAGGCTATTAGAACTGGCAAGCGCATCGCTAATCCTGGCTGCCATGCATCTGGCTTTATCTCACTCGTTTACCCGTTGATCGCAGGCGGCATTCTCCCGACAGACTACCCTGTTGCCTCTTTTTCTCTGACTGGTTACAGCGGCGGCGGCAAAAAAATGATTGCGCAGTATGAGGCATCTGACCGTGACGCAGAGCTTGATGCACCTCGCGAGTATGGTCTTTCTCAGCAGCACAAGCACTTAAAGGAAATGCGACTTATCACAGGATTATCCCGTGCTCCGCTGTTTACCCCTATTGTTTCCGATTATTACAGTGGAATGGTTGTCAATGTTCCTCTGTACACTGATCTGTTAAACACCACTCAGACTCCAGAATCCTTACAGGCATTTTTTGCTGACTACTATGCAAATGAACCTTTCGTAAAGGTTATGCCGCTCGGCGCTGAAAGCGAAATGTCTGGATTTTTAAGCGGCAATCATTTAAGCGGCTATGACGGCATGCAGATCTATATCACTGGAAATGAAAATCGTATTCAGCTGTCTAGTGTCTTCGATAATCTTGGTAAGGGTGCTTCAGGTGCAGCTATTCAGTGCTTTAACATTATGACTGGATGTGATGAAACGAAGGGACTAAATCTTTAAAACAGCGAATACAAAAATGAGAAAGGATTTATTTATGTCACTTCGCCATCAGCCAAAGGCTGCTTTGATTAACGATTTTTCTGGCTTTGGACGCTGTTCTGTAACAGTGGCTCTGCCCATTATATCTCAAATGAAGGTTCAGTGCTGTCCGGTGCTGACCTCCGTTTTTTCTAATCATACGGGATATCCGTCCTTTTACTTTGACGATTACACAGAGAAAATGCCATCCTACATCGCTGAGTGGAAGAAGTTAAATCTCCACTTTGAATGTATCGCAGCTGGATTTTTAGGCTCTGAGCGTCAGATTGAAATCGTAAAGAATTTCATCCGCGATTTCAAGGATGAAACTACTAAGGTTTTAATTGATCCTGTTATGGGTGATCACGGACGCACCTATCAGACCTTCACGCCAGAGATGTGCAGTCAGATGAAGCAGTTAGCACATTTTGCTGACATTCTTACACCTAATTTGACGGAAGCCTGCATTTTAACTGACACGCCATATCACGATGGTCACTGGCAGATGAGTGAGCTGTCTGAACTGGCTCTTTCACTGATTGCCATGGGGCCGTCTAAGGTAGTAATTACTGGTGTCTCTATGGGAACTTTTATAGGAAATGTTATATGTGAATCAGGCGGTACACCTTCTGTAGTGAAAAGGAAACGCGTTGGACAGGAGCGTTCTGGAACAGGCGATATCTTTGCTGCGATTTTGACGGCAGACTGTGCCAACAATGTAGACTTTGAGACTTCTGTGCGAAAGGCAAGCGCATTTGTGCAGCGCTGCATTGAAATAACAGAGGAATTTGAATGTCCTAGAACAGACGGCGTCTGCTTTGAGGAGGTTTTAAACGAATTAAAGGCGTAGCTAAAGCTACGCCCTTTCTTTTTATCAAAAATGCATCATCTCAAGTAAAAACAGCCAGCTCAGTCCATAGTAAACGATAACTGCTATAAGGTCGTTGATCGTTGTAATAAGAGGTCCTGATGCCACTGCCGGATCTATTCCAATCTTGTTGAAAAACATAGGAACTAAAGTTCCTGTCAAGCTTGAAATCACCATGGAGCACATGAGCGCCAGTCCAATGCAGCCTGACACGGCAAATGCAAAGCCTGCCGGACGCCCCTTTACAATCATGATGAAAATGCCAAGCACTATAAATGACAATATTCCCAACAAAAGTCCATCACCAAAGCCAACGCGCACTTCCTTTGCAACTAGGCCAATCTTTTGCTTTACTTCAAGATTCTCATCCATTAAAACACGAACTGTAACTGCCAGTGACTGCGTTCCTGCATTTCCTGACATACCAAGAATGACTGACTGAAACATCATTAAAATTGTCAGCTGTGAGACTACTGACTCGAATATGCCTACAACAGATGAGACTACCATTCCAAGAAACATTAAAACAACCAGCCACGGAAGACGTTTTTTCATACTGTCTAATAGTGGTTCTTTTAAGTCCTCCTCTGCCATCAAACCTGCAAGTCTTGCGTAGTCTTCTCCCATCTCTTCATCAACAACTTCAATAATATTTTGTGCCGTGATGACACCAAGAATCTTATTGTTATTGTCGAGTACAGGAATGGAATCCTCTGAATAGTCTTTTAAGATTTCAATACATTCGCTTATAGACTCGTGGCCATATACATACGGGTATGAGGTGACAATCATATCATCAAGCCTTGTGCCTTCTCTTGCAATGATCAGATCCTTTAGATCAATCGCACCACAGAAGGTATTAGACTCATCAGCCACATAAATCTTTGAAATATTGTCATTCTCAGCGGCCTGCTTTACAAGTGAACGCATAGCCTCCTTGACTGTAAGATTTTCGCGGATCACTATGCAGTTTGTTGTCATTCTGCTTCCTATCTCATCATCATCAAAGGATGCGATCAGCATAATGTCTTTTTTGGACTCCTGATCCATCAAATCAATGATGACAGAGCGTCTGACTTTATCAAGTCCTCGAAGCGCTGCAACTGCTGTATCGGCTTCCAGGCTGCTTATGATCTCAACTGCCTTTCTAATGTCCATTTCCTCTAGATACGGACTGACATCATCTATGCACTCAAATACATCTGAAAGCATATCCATGTTCAGGATATTATAAAGCTTCTTTCGCTCTACTACTGTCAGCTTTTCGAGAACATCAGCTATATCATTTGCATGATAATCCTCAAGCTTTTCACGTGTAACCTTTGGCGAGGTGGTGCTTCTTATGATCTTTATGATCTCTGACTCGTAATCGGGCTTTGCAAACGTCTCATCTTCTGACGGCGTCTCGTTTTCTGTTTCCTGCTCTAATGCCTTTTCGAGTGCCTCATCCTTGGCCTTGTCCTGTTCTAGCTCTTCGTTGTCCATTTCGTCCACCCCCTTTACTAATTTAAAAGTATATCATTTTGCCATTTGCTCGTCAACAAAAGATTGTCTGTCCGATTGAGACAGCATAAATACATGCTTCCTTCACAGGCCGCTTTGTCATCTGCATAAGAGCACGCTTATAGTATGACAGCTGTACCTGGTAGCGTTTTTTAAGCAGCTCTTTAAACTCTTCATCTGTCATATCTTCTGGCTTTTTGTCTGTCTTAAAGTCTATCAGCGTGATATAGTCCTCACCATCTATCCAGGCATCTATGACACCCTGTACACTGACATACTCGTTCTCATCTTTTTCTGACAGCTTTTTGTCATTTTCCATCATCTCTTTAGCTGGCACTCCAAGTATAAACGGCATCTCGCGGTGATACGTTCCTTCTTCCTGCGCTTGCTTGACTTTTTTACCAAGAGGTGTCTGCACAAAATATTCAAAATCTGCTATACGAATCCTCTTTCGCTCCTCAGTACTTATAAGCTCTTGCTGCATAAATGAGGAAAGCTGCGCCCTTAAATCACCTGTAAAATCAAAGTGTTCAAAAAGCCAGTGATAAAGTGTACCGCGCGCCGCACCGCTCATCTTATCTTTTTGCTGTAAAAACTCTGGAAGAAGTTCTTCATCTGGCAGAAGTTTCTGATCTTGCATCTCGGATTCTTGTTTTATAAGCTGTGCAGCAGGCTCTCTTATGTCTGATCCACTTGCTGCAAAGGCTTCCTCCTCGTAGCGTGTCTTTAATTCCGATACTGTAAATGCCGCCTGCAGCTTTGACAGAGGGCTGTCATCATAGCGCACCAAAAAGCGTGACTCGATCAGATTTTTTGCCGTTTCGTCTTCGGTTTTGGTTTTCCAGTTTTCAAGTGCTGTGCGCTTCATTGCTTCCTCTGCACGCCAAAGTGACGTCTGCATAGACAGACTGCTTTTTGTCACAAGCAAAACTGACAGTGGGCTTTCGTCTTTATAACACACACCGTCAAATGGCACATTTATTCCAAGCTGCTCATAAATTGCCTTAAAGCTTTTGTGCTTGCAGGCTGCTGCTGTAATCCAGTCTAAGAAGCTTCCTGCCATCGTAAGCTGGCTGTATGAAAGTTCACGCGCTGTCTTGTCTGTCTCATGAATTTTCTTTTCCAAGTAATCAAAAAGATGATCCTTTGCACCTGTCAGATACAGCTTTTCTCTTGCACGCGTCATTGCAACATATAAAACACGAAGCTCCTCGCCAAGATTTTCAATCATAAGCTGGCTTCTCATGGCCTGCTTCATAACTGTGCTCTCCTTTGTGCGAAGTGTCGGATCTATTGCATCAGTTGCAATGCCGTAATCAACAGAAAACAGCATTGACGCATTCACATCCTGCTTGTTAAAGCTTTTTCCAAGACCTGCCACAAAGCATACAGGAAATTCAAGACCTTTACTCTTATGAATACTCATGACGCGCACCTGATTCTGGGCAAGCTCCTGCGCTGACGCATAGTCAACGGAATATTTCTTTAGTCTGTTGATGTAGCGGACAAATTGGAATACGCCCTGATAGCTTGTCTTTTCAAATGCACCAGCACGCTCAAGAAGCATATCAAGATTTGCTTTTCTTGTCGCAGCGCCAGGCATCGCACTTATAAACTCGTAGTATCCACTGTCTTCTAACACATAGACAAGAAGCTCACGAAGCAAAAGATATCGGCTCTTTCTTCTGTATGTCTCAAGCTGATTAAAAAATGTGCGAAGTCTGCCTGCCAGCTCGTGATAGCCTTCCTTGTTTTTTGCATCGGCTGGATCACTATATTTTTGTGCAAATGATGTGGCAGCATCATAAAGGTGCTTACACTGTGACGGCGGTTCTTCTGCGCGGATAATGGCTAACTCCTCACTGGAAAAATGGCCAATCGGCGAGTGCATTACCGCTGCAAGCGGAATATCTTGCAGTGGATTGTCTATAATTTCAAGCAGATTTAAGATAGTCTGAACCTCAAGTGCACTAAAATATCCGCTTCCAGTATCAGCCGATGCTGATATTCCTTTTGAAAGAAGCACTGAAATCAATTCCTCTGCCCAGCCAGACACAGTACGAAGCAAAATCGCAATATCACGATACTCTGTCAGACGATATGTTTTTTGCTCCTTATCCCAGATATAAAGACCAGACTCTGGATCAGTAATCTCGCGGATTTTTTCTGCAATCATTGCCGCTTCCCACTCTTTGCTGCTGTAGACAGCCTGTGTATCATCATTATCTGGCTTAACAACATCATCACTATCTTCTGTCACATCCTCCAGATCAAGAAGCATAAGCTCAGTGGCTCCTCCTGTCGGGTGCGTATCACATGGCTCATATACAAGACCTGGATAAAGCGCTGCGTCCTTGTCGTACTCCACATTTCCGACTGCCTTATGCATAAGCTGATAGAAGAAAAAGTTTACTGAATCAAGCACGCTTTTTCGGCTTCTGAAATTCTGGTGAAGCTCTATTTTTTGATGTTCGCTCTCCTCTTTTGTATATGTCTCATATTTTTCCATAAAAAGCTCTGGGCGCGCCAGACGAAAGCGATAGATACTCTGCTTAACATCTCCTACCATGAAAAGATTTGGCGGATCTGTCCTTGAAATGCTTGTCAAAATCAGCTCCTGTACGTAGTTGCTGTCCTGATACTCATCTATCATAATCTCCTCGAAGCTTTCACGATACTGTGCTGCTACTAAAGTTGGCTTCTCGCCGTCTGGTGTCTTCTCGCTAAGCACGTTTAATGCCAAATGCTCCAGATCCCCAAAATCGACAAGATTTTTCTTTCGTTTTGCTGCGCTGTAGCGCAAAAGAAAGGCATGTGTCAGGCGCACAAGTTCCTTTACCTGTACCCCCGCAAGATGCTGCTTTTGAAGAAGGCGCTCGTCATCATCGGCAAAGTAATCCTCTGACAGCGATTTTATCTGCTTTTTTGCCTGTTCTCTCATATCCCAGACACGTTTTGCCTTATCCTCGCTGAAAGAATCAGTCTTTTTCTTTCGCGGCTTGCTGCCAAAGCGGATCAGATTGACACGTTCTCTAAGTTCATCATACTTTGATGCCTCTGATGCATATTCAATCATCTGCTGCTCTGATAAAAGGACAGACTCGTAGCTTTCCATGCCGCCCTCATCCTTACAGACAGCGATCATTCTTTTATAGAGCGCTGCCGTCTCAGAAAGGATTGTCCTTAGCTGCTCTGTCATTGTACACATCCACGGCTGCTTTTCAAGCGTCTCCATGCTTTCTGCCCCGTAGCTTTCAATACAATGATTAAGCCAGTCCTCTGGACGCGGATTTGCCACTGCAAAGCCATAGAGCTGCAAAATCAACTGCACGGCACGCTCGTCATCTTTTCCTGGTGCATATGCCTCCATAAAATGAATAAATGATTCACTTGCCTGTTCGTACTCCTCCTCTAAAAGTGCCTCTAGTACATCGGCCTGCAGAAGCTTTAATTCGCCCTCATCTGCAATTCTAAAGCCCGGATCAAGCTCTATCTCCTGAAAATGCTCGCGAAGCACTGACAAGCAAAAACTGTCAATTGTAGTAATATGTGCATGACCAGCTAATACCTCCTGACGGCGCAGATGAGTATTGTCAGGATTCTCCTCTACACGCTTTGCAATTGCTGCCTGCACACGCTCTCTCATCTCGCCTGCCGCAGCGTTAGTAAATGTCACCACGAGAAGACGGTCAATATCAACTGGGTGTGATTCATCACAAATGCGCTCTATAATTCGCTGTACGAGTACTGCCGTCTTTCCGCTTCCTGCTGCCGCTGAAACAAGAAGACTTCTGTCACGCAGGTCAATGACCTGCTTTTGTTCACTTGTCCATGTCATATTGTCAGCCATCTTCCCTCTCCTCTTTGTCCGTCTGCTTATTTTCCTCTCGCGCAATTTCCTGCCATACCTCGTCCTTGTCAAGCGCAGAAAGTCTGCGGTAATGACATCCCTCAAGCTGCAGATCAAAGCCGCAGACAGAACCGTACTCGCAGTATTCACACGGATTCATCTTCTTATACTCATACGGATAAGCGTCAATCTTTCCTCCGTAAATATCTCGTGCCAGATTGAGTGCTTTTTTTCTGGCAAAGTGACCAAGCTCATGCATCTGATCTGCATTTGCTACAAGTGCGCGTGAGGACAGACTGCCATCTTTTTTGTACTCCAATCCTGACACGACATTTCCGCCTTCTGCGTCAATCAAAAGAAGTGATGCCTTTTCTGTGCTTGTAAGGCCATTCATTCTAAGCTCCTTTTGCTGCTTTGCCTCTATCTCTTCCTTTGTCATATCAAAGCCTGACACAATCGGATCCTTCATGTTGTAATAATAAATTCCTGCCGGAATAAGCTTTCTGTTAGGATTTCTTTTTGCCGCCATAGCCATTGCCGCCTCTAAATAAAGCACTAGCTGCAGCTGCAGTCCATAGTACACCTTTCCAAGATCAAGCTTTGTACTTCCTGATTTGTAGTCGATGACCTTTACATAAAGCAAACCGTCTTCCTCAGCAAAGTCCACACGGTCAATCCTTCCTCGAAGCGACAGCTCCAGACCTTCCTCGACTGGAAGCGTCACGCCATTGCCGCCGGCTCTTCCAAAATCAAGCTCGTGCCATGTCTTCTCATAAGCACCATGCTCCCACTGACAGCCAAGCGCCCAGAGTGTTCTGTCTGTCATTCGGCGTATGCGTCCTGCCATGGATTTATTTCGCGCACTGCTGTCAAAAACAGTTGTCTGGTATTCCTCCATGGCCTTTGCCACACTCTCCTCGACGAGCTGATTTCTCTGTGTGTCTGTAATCTCTCTCCAATTTAAATGGCGTTTTTCAAGAAGCTCAAAGAAATGACTAATTGAAGCATGAAAAAGGCTTCCGTAGTCAGCTGCTCCAAGCTCAAACTGGCGGCGTTCCTTTAGCTGAAGGCCATATGTTAAAAAGTGAGCATACGCACAGGCTGCATATTTTTCAAGACGTGAAATAGAAATCTCATGATCACCGCCAAACAGCTTCTTTGCGATTTGCTTGTCTAATTTTTCTGTCTTGTAACCATAGAAAAGTCCTTCGCGCATAATATCTAAGCGCTCTTTAAAAGCTTCATCCTCCATGTAGTAACGATAAAGCTCCTGCCACCACATCTCTTTCTCGCCATCCAGGTAGCTGCGAAGACCATTTATAAGTAGCAGGAAGCCGTCTTTCTTTTGCATCAGTCCCTCTAGTTTTTGATACGCGTCTTCTGCCGCATATGTCTGACATTTTGGAAACAGCTTTGTGATCACATTTTTTAAATGAGCCGGGCGAAGTGCCTTTCCGTCTGCTGATGTCTCACTAAAGCTGACATAAAGCTTTTGAGACGGCTTTGTTAAAAGCAGATACAAATAGTATTGCTGGCAAAATACTTCCTCGCGCGCTGCGAGCGCCAGCTCCATACCGGCGCCCTTTAAAATCTCTCTGTCATAATCTGAAAGAATGCCGCCTCTGTCTGCGCGCTTAGGAAGCAGTCCATCGTTGCAGCCAATGACAAAGAGTACACGAATATGCTCTAGTCTCGTTCTCATCAAATCTCCCACAACGAGACGATCTACAGCAGCTGGAATGAAGCCGACCGAAAGCTCCTCAAAGCCGGAGTCTAAAATATCTGACAGCACACGCACTTCTAATGTTTCATCACCCATCAGCTCTACGATTTGATCAAACAAACCAAGCACCTTTGCATAGACCTGCTCATACTCGCTTGACAAATATTTCTCCCCCGATTCACGAAAAGCCTTTTGCTGTACTTTTAGCTTATATGCGATATCAAATTGCTGCATGAAGGAAAAAAGAGCTGTCATAGCCTCGCGCACAGTTGTATCAGGCTTTTCCCAGACAGTGCGAAGCGGCACAAACCAGTTAAAGATCTGCTCACGAAGCTGATTAAGACGTGATAAATCTTCTTCATCTGCATTGTCATATGGCATAACCCAATGATGCTTCCATCTATTTATTCGCTCAATACCGCCTGCAAGCAGATAATTGTCAAGGCGGTCTAAGTCCTCACAGAGAATGTCTCCGTCAAACGTATTCTCATCGCTTACTACATATGGATTTCTAAGAAATGCCATCACGCTGTCGTAGCTCATCTGCTCCTCTAAAACAGCAAGAGCTTTTTTTACAAATTGAATCAAAGGATGTGTATTTAATCCTTTTTTCTGATCGATAAAATAAGGAATGCCTGCCTGATCAAATACATGTGAAATCTCATCACGATAAACAGATAAATCACCGACAACTACTGCAATCTCGCGGTACGCATATCCTTCGCGCACAAGAGACAAAACTTTTCTAAGTACAAAGCCAAGCTCTTCTGATGGATTTTTCGCAGCAATAATATTAACTGCATCTGTCTGCTTATTCCATGATTTCGGCGGTACCTGATAAAGCTGCTTTTCAAGATGTGCAAGCTCTTCAGCCACTTTTCGTTTTTTTGTCACGTAGCGATGATTTTTTTCCTCACATGAAACATGATGTTCCTTTGCAATCGCCAAAAGCTTATTTTTCATCTCTCGGCTCATAGAGAACAACTCTTCACGTCCGCCCTTTTCATCCTCTGTAACAGCGCATACAACATGCTCTGCGCATTGGAGCATTTCCTCTAATACCTGATACTGCAGCGGTGTAAAACCTGTAAAGCCATCCAATATGATTATGCTTCCGCGAATTTTTTCTGACTGCGGCACAAGACGTGACAAAACGCCAAGAAGCTCCTCTGCTGTTAAATATTCCTCTCCAAGCTCCTTATAAAATGAAGTATAAACCTTTTCAATATCACGCAGCTTTTTTTGAAGAGCAGGACGCTTTTCAAGCGTTGGAAGAACTCCCTCTAAAACTTCTGAGGTGACTTTGTAAGCGCTAAATTCACTGATCACTGATTTTAGCTCTTGAATAAAACCGCTCTGATTTAAATTGCGTCCAAATACCTCAAGGCTTTGCTTTTCCTTTCCTGCAATGCGCCTAAGAATCATCGACTTTCCTGTATCATCAAGCAATACTGCCTGCTTTCCTGCCTGTTCATTCAAGAGACGATGTGCCAGTCTGCCAAAACTCACAACATCAATATTTCCAAGCACATGATCTGGATGCACGGCTGAAAGCTCTCTTTGCACCTGCAAGGTTGCCTGCTCCGGCACAAGAAATATATAATTTTTATCTGGATGTCTGCATGCTTGTGCGCAGATTGTCTCGTACATTACCGCCGTGCGGTCCGATATACTATTTCCTGAAATAAACTGAAGTGCCATGCTCTTTTTTCCTTCCTGATTTGTAACGCCATTCTTTCTGATTCCTGTCACCCGAGCGCAACATCTAAAATCATCATAACCGAAAAACCCACTGCAAACAAGACAGTTCCGATGTTGGAATGGCTGCCTTCTGACATTTCCGGAATCAGTTCCTCCACTACTACGTACAGCATTGCCCCCGCTGCAAAGCTTAAAAGATACGGAAGCACCGGCACTATGATTCCTGCCGCAAGTATCGTAAGTACACCTGCCACTGGCTCTACTGCACCTGACAGCACACCCATTAAAAATGACTTTGTGCGGCTCATACCCTCACCTCTAAGCGGCATTGAAATAATTGCTCCTTCTGGGAAATTTTGAATCGCAATGCCTAGTGATAAAATAAGTGCACTCATAAGAGTGATATTTGAATCGCCGCTTATCCATCCGGCATACACAACTCCAACTGCCATTCCCTCTGGTATGTTATGAATTGTCACGGCAAGAAGCATCTTTGTCGTGCGCGAAAAATTTTTCTTTGGTCCTTCAGATTCTTTGCTGTTTAGATGAAGATGCGGTGTGACGTGATCAAGAAACAGCAAAAAGAAAATGCCAACCCAAAAGCCGACAACTGCCGGAATAAAGGAAAGCTTTCCCATGCTTTCTGACTGCTCAAGTGCCGGAAGCAGCAGACTCCATATAGAAGCAGCTACCATGACACCTGCCGCAAATCCAGTCAGCGCTCGCTGTATCTGTTTATTTAATGTCTTACGCAGGAAAAACACGCAGGCAGAGCCAAGCGATGTTCCTGCAAACGGGATCAAAAGTCCCTGTGCGATAGAAGCTATCATTATTTATCATCCCTTTCTTTTTTATAATTACACTTACTTATAGTATACACAAAAGAAAGGGAAAGTGAAATCAAAACATGCCAAAAGAAGGGTTAGTGATAAAAGATATCTATATAAATTTTTTAATAAAATAACAGCACTGGCTTTATGTCAGTGCTGTTACTAAATTACATTGAAATCCATCCGAATGCATTTGCAACGGAGCTAATAAGAATAATTGCTGCAAAGATTGGGCAGATGTACTTGATCATCACGCAGAAAATCTTCTTTCTGCGAAATGTTCCCTCTCCGTGCAAAACTTCTGCCTCGACTGCCTTGATTCCTGCTGCCCTTGACACAAGAAGACAGATCATGATTGCTGCAATCGGCATCATAACAGAGTTTGTCAGAAAATCAAAGAAATCAAGAAACTGCATTCCAATAATAGTTACATTTGCAAGCGGACCATAGCCAAGACAGGAAAGGCTTCCAAGTGATACCATGATCGCTGCAAGTACAAGTGTAGCTTTCTTACGATTCCAGCCAAGCTCATCCTCAAATGTGGAAACTGCACTCTCAGTCAGCGCAATAGAGCTTGTGACAGCTGCAAATAATACGAGTAAGAAGAACAAAATACCTGCTGCTGTTCCAAAGCCCATATTAGCGAATACCTTTGGAAGAGTGATAAACATAAGTGCCGGACCTGCCTGAAGTGCATCTGGATCACCGCCGGAGAATGCAAATACTGCCGGAATAATCATAAGTCCTGCCATAATCGCAATCGCTGTATCAAAGATTTCTACATTTTTTGTTGAACCTTCAATAGACACATTCTTTTTCATGTAAGAACCAAATGTGATCAAAATACCCATCGCAATTGACAATGAATAAAACATCTGTCCCATCGCTGATACGACTGTCATCCACGAGAAGTTTTCTACATTGGGAATAAGAAAATACTTCACACCTGCCATAGCGCCCGGTCTGCTAACAGAATATACTGCGATAATGACAGACAGCACAACGAGTACTGGCATCATAAACTTTGATACGCGCTCAATTCCATTTCGAACACCTGCAAAGATAATCGCCAATGTAATAAATACGAAAATTAAAAAGCAGATCTCTGTGGCTGCACCACTAGAAATGAATGAAGAAAAATATCCATCTACTGCGACTGTCCCTGCATGTCCAGTCATATACTCAAATAAATATTTGATAACCCATCCTCCGATTACTGAATAATACGGCACAATCAGAATCGGGATGATTGCATTGATCCAACCTCCAAATGACAGCCATTTTGCTTTTCCAAAGCTGTGGAATGCACCAACAGGACTTTTTCCTGTCATTCGTCCTATTGAAGTCTCTGCAACAATCATACTGTATCCAAAGGTCAGTGCCAATATAATATAAATCAGCAAAAAGATTCCTCCGCCGTATTTTGCTGCCAAATACGGAAATCGCCAGATGTTGCCAAGGCCTACTGAAGCACCTGCTGCTGACAAGACAAATCCTAACTTGCCGGAGAAGCTGCTTCTTTTTTTGTTTTCATGTTTACTCAAAACTTCGCCCTTCCTTTTCTATTTATAACGTTATTGCGCAGAATTTTACGCCATACCGTACCAGTATACACAAAAATATTTTACAGTGCAATGCTTACTTACGGATTCGTTACTTGTTCTACCATAAACTCATAAATTGCTTTACTTGTATAATAATCATAATGAAGTCCATCCATTGTGGCAAATAAACCGCTGTCTAATCCGTTTTTGATATAGCCATACGCATCTATCACAGTCACCTTAGGATCTAGCATTTGTGTCAACGCCGAATTAAATGCCAACACCTCACTGTTTTTTTGCTCCCAATGTCCGTTGCACGGTCCAATTGTCATATAGTAAATGGGAATATCGTATTGCTGTACAAGACCATTTACATAATTAATGTAGTCGGAGGCGACATGAAGATCATTTACGCCAAACCAGATGACAAGCGCATCGGCCTCTTCAAGATGAGATACTGCATTAGGAATGCCAACTGCACGCATCCAGCTGCAGCCCTCGCCTCCCTTTGCCACTACAATGCTTTCGTTTGTATATCCTGTAAAGGTTGCTTCATCAATGTTATAAAAAACATGCTTTGGATACTCTGCTTCGTCATATATCTGTGAGCAGTAAAGACAAACAGTTCTGGAATCTCCTGTCAGCAAAATTTTTTTATCTCCCGCCAGGCGAATCGGCCCAGCGCTGCTGTTTGCCTCTTCAACTGTTACCGTTCCTGCCGGGACAGCTGTAAAGCCAACCGTTTCCTTTTCCTTATCCTCAACAGATGCCGACTCTTTTTCAGACAAATCTTCTTTCGTTGACATTTCCTGATTTTCGCTTGCCTGCACACTTTTTTCTTCTTGTACAGAATCCTCCTGCAAAAGAGCTTCATAAACAGGCTCAAGCTTTGACTCTACTGCCTTGCAGCCGCCAATTGCTGTACAAAATGTAAAGATTGCTGCTGTCAAAATAACTTTTACTTTTCTTTTCATCCTAGTTGTCTCTCCTGATCTTTTGACCGTTTTGCCTGTTTTACTCATATTTTTGTACATCAGAGCGAACTGCCCAGCGAAACTTAGTTGAGCGTGCTCTTGGATTAGATGCACATTCCTTTGCAGACGGACGAATAACATCCTTTGCTATGTCACTGTAAATGCCTTCTCTTGCATAGTACTGGAATGATTTTTTTACCATGCGGTCTTCACCAGAATGAAATGTTAATATAGCAGCCTTTCCGCCCGGCTTTAATATATGAGGCAGCGCCTCTAAGAAAGAATCTAACACTTCAAATTCACTATTAACATCAATTCGCAGCGCCTGAAATACTCGCTGACATGTCTTTTTTACAGCTTCCTTCGGATTTTCCGGCTTTGTGCGAAGAACGACCTGCTCTACAATCTCCCTAAGCTGACTAGTTGTCTCAATTGGCTGCTTCTTTCTTTTTGCTGACATTATTGCTCTTGCAAGCTCTTTTGCAAGCGGTTCATCTGAGTTTTCAAAAAGCATACCCTCAATCTCTTCTGCATCCATTTCTTTTAGACGCTCTGATGCCGGAACTCCCGCCTGCGGATTTAATCTAAGATCAAGCGGTCCTTCCTCGCGAAAAGAGAAGCCGCGCTTTGGATCATCGATCTGCATAGAAGAAACGCCAAGATCAGCAAGCACAAAATCAAGCTTTCCAGCCTTTTTTTCAATCTCAGCAATATTTGCAAAATTCATCAGACAAACATCCCATACATTCTCACCATAACCCTGATCTCTCAGACGCTTCTTTGTTTTTTCTGACTCAATCGGATCGACATCAAGTGAGTACAAATGGCCTTCACCCTTAAGACAGTCAAGAATCTTCTGTGTATGACCTCCATAGCCAAGTGTCGCGTCAACGCCTATCTGGCCGGGCTTCACATCTAAGAAAGATAAAATTTCTTCCACACAGATTGGTCTATGTGTTCCTGCCGGGGTGTTTCCCTTTTGAATGATATGCTCAGCCGTCTCTTTATATTTTTCTGGCTGCAGCTCCTTATATTTTTCCTCAAATTTTTTCGGATATTTTCCTTTATAACGCACACGTCTTTTGTGCGGTGTCTGCATATCGTCCCCTGCTTGCACGTTTGGTGTGTTCTTAATATTTTCCTTTCTGTTCTCTTCCATATATAATCAATTCCTTCCACTTTTATATTTCATTTTGTGATGCAATCTTTTTA
The DNA here is from genome assembly GCF_020687335.1 of Anthropogastromicrobium aceti. Classification (NCBI taxonomy): domain Bacteria; kingdom Bacillati; phylum Bacillota; class Clostridia; order Lachnospirales; family Lachnospiraceae; genus Anthropogastromicrobium; species Anthropogastromicrobium aceti. Next base: position 10,144 of record NZ_JAJEQN010000044.1, on the reverse strand, counting down.
ATCGTACCACACAAAAAAAATTCTGTAAAGGAAGAAATCTGCGCAAAAAAAGACTGACCGGTTTTCCGGCCAATCTTTTTGATTTATTATTTTCTAAGCAAATAAAATACACTTCTGAAGAATCCCATGATCACGGCGCTATATCCAGTGATTAAGAATGTCATAAATCTCCATTTTTCATTGAAGGAACCACCAATTGCACCTCCTGCCACACATACAATAAATGCAATTGCTGCCCACAATACAATATTGATTCCTACAAATATTACCTGCTTCATTGATTTTTCTATATCTGAATGATTAATTGCGTACCACATTGATGCCATTTTCATAATATCTTACCTCTCTTTCTGACACCAATATACTCCATTCAAACATAGCCTTCTATCTTTGTGCGGTAAATCAAATGTAAATTTTATGAAAAATCTGTTGCCTTTTTAATCGCAGTATTGGAGCTGCCATCTGCATCTGAAGCATTTGCATTTTCTTCTGGCTCTTTATTCTCATGCTCCTCAAGAGTTTCCTCTGCGTCAATCTCTGCAATAATATCAGCTGGTCTTTCTTCATCTGCCTCCTCTTCTGAGAAATTAACAAATGAAAGATGATCAAGTGTCTCCTCTGCAATGCTGACACAATTATCAACAATTCTGTCTAAGCTGTACATAATTGCAGAATAATCTTCTGTCATAGAAGCATCGCAAAGTCCCTCGTTGACACGCGCAATGTGAGCACGCTTTAACTGCTTCTGTGCCTTTCTCATCTTATTCTTTTTCTTTACAACGGTGCGGGCGCGATCTAAATCGCCATCCTTAACTGAACGAATGGCACGATCAAACAACTTTCTTGAGATCTCTATACAATCCTGCAGCTCTCCTGTTGCCATCTCTGAGAATGATTTTCCGCCCTGTGTAATTTTTTCATGAACACCTGCAATTTCCTCACAGCGGTCTGCAATACGTCCAATATTATTTGATACATACAAAAGACCTGCCGCCTGACCTGACTGCTGCTGTGTTAAATTTCCGCTTGAGAGCATCTTCGTTACATATGCAGCAAGATCATCTTCCATTCGTGCTGCCTGTCTGCGATATGTCTTGTACTGCTCTGTGGCTGCCTCGCTCTGTGTTTTGTCGGAAGAAAAGCTTTCCTTAAGTGCAGTCAAAAGCTTGCTGCCAACCTCTGCCATATGCTCTAACTCTTCTGATACAAGATAAAGTGCTGCTGCTGGCTGTGCAATCACGCCACTCTCCAGAACACTTACCGGACCATCGTCTCTTTGCTTTTCTGTTCCTCTTATAATTGTAGTAACAATCTTTACCATAAATGGAATAAGTGGGAGCCATATAAGCGTACAAACTATATTAAAGGTGGTGTGTGCATTAGCAATCTGTCTTGAGATAACATCAATCTCATTTCCCTTTGGTGAAATAAATTGAACGAAGCGTGCAAAAAATGGAAGCACACACAAGAATACAACACTTCCTGTGATATTAAAAATACTATGTGCAATAGCAGTACGCTTTGCATTTTTAGACTGTCCAATTGATGCTAAAAGTGCAGTGATTGTTGTTCCGATATTGTCACCAAGAAGGATCGGAATTGCACCTGCTAATCCCATTACGCTCGTCACACCATCCGGTCCCGGCTGAGCTGCAAAATTCTGCAGTACGGCAATTGTTGCAGAACTGCTCTGTACAACAAGTGTCATAATCGTTCCCAGTGCCACGCCAAGAATCGGAATCTCCTTTACCTTTGCCATCAAATCCACAAAAATTGCACTTGTAGCAAGCGGCTTCATTACACTTCCCATTATCTCAATACCTTCAAACAAGATACCAAATGAGAAGATGACAAGTCCAATATTTTTTAACTGCTCCTTCTTGCAGACAAAGTTCATCATAAATCCGATGAAGATAAGTGGGTAAATATAATCGCTGATCTTAAATGCCATTAACTGTGCTGTCATTGTAGTACCAATATTAGCACCAAAGATAACAGAGATTGCCTGCGGCAGACTCATAAGTCCAGCACTTACAAATCCTATTACCATAACAGTTGTTGCGGAGCTGCTCTGCAAAACAGCTGTAACAAGTGCACCTGCTAATGCACCCATGATCGGATTCTTCGTCAGGAAGCTTAAGATTTTTTTCATCTTATCTCCTGCTGTCTTTTGAAGCGCATCGCTCATACCGTTCATTCCATACAAAAACAGTGCGAGACCGCCCAGCAGACCAAACACGATTTTTACATTCTCATTCATGATTTCCTCCCCCGGTTTTCCCGGATGTACATTTTTGTGCAAAACCTATTTATAAGATTTTGTCAGGAAACTGCTGTATTTGATATCACCATTGATATCAAAAATAGGAAGACCTGCAGATTCGCCTGCTACAGCCTTCCTATTCAATGTACCCTGATATCAGAAATCATGCTATCAGCTCTATGTGAGTTCTATGTAAATTTTATGTAAAATCAAGCTTATTTTCTCTTCACGCGAAGGAAAACTGTTTTATCCACTGGTGTGAGGGCATTGCAGAAAATGGTATAGCCGCCTGCATTTGTCTCTTCGCCCGAATAGTGACCTTGAAACTCATGTTCTCCAAAGCATGGACCAAATGACAAAATCTGCTCTCCTAATGCCAGCTCCACATCACCGCTTCGAACAATCATGCCCTGTCCTGCTTCTGCCTTTAACCAGAATGCATCGTTTCGTACAACTGTTCCTGCTGGAACGCAAAGCTGCAAACGAAGTGGAAGCTTCTCTAGTCCTTCTGTGTGAAGTGCAATTTCCAGACCATCTTCATGCTCATGAATTGTTACCTTTGTTGTCAGTGTGCGTGGAATCTTTAATGATCTTTTTTTCTGATCCATCTGCCACCAGTCACTTGTATTAGGCTTTTCTGCCCATGGCTCATAATACCAGACATTAGCACTTGCTGTCAGTTCACATCCATCCTTAGTCTGTATTAACTGCTGAGCAACAAAGTTTCGCACCTCACAAAAGCTCTCGCCTATTTTAAAGCAAACATCCATTCCATTGACATTCACATACAAAAAGGCTGTTTTTCCTTTCAATGCTGTATATGCATAGTTTTCCCTTGCCACACGAAGCACACCTGAATCTGAGAAAAGCTTTCTATATTTCTTTATAAAGCCGCTTCCCTCTAATGTACACTCTGCCATCTGCTCATACAGCATCAAAAGATACAGACAATCCGGTGCATCATCTCCTCTTGCGATACAGCTTCTTATGATCTGATGGGCTGCCTTTAAAAATTCATCGCGATGCTCACCTGTGACATTTCCTCTTGTTGCCATATACAGATACTGATGAAAATACAGATCAGGCCATACCTTTTTGCCGCGGTCCTGTCTTGTGGAATTTTGTGTAAAGATAGTGCCGTCAGGTTCAAAATACAGCTCCATCATATGAAGATTTCTCTCTGGATATGACAAATATTCCTTGTTCTTTGTCATCTCATAAAGATTGATCATTGCATCGTTGACAACGCAGTTATAGCCTCCTGTAGAGCGCTCTGCATACTCTCCGTCTGCATTTCCATCAATTCCTTCATTAAAATACTTTTCCGTGCGTGCTTTGCAGCTCTTAGCAAATGATTCATCTCCGGCAAAAACATCTGCAGCCTGCATAAGTGCTGCGCAAATTGCCCAGCGATGATTCGGTGTGTGGAAACCGCCGTCACGAATGGCGGCTGCTGCCTTTTTCATTATCGCAAGATATTTTTCCTGAAGTGAGGATGTATCTACATCATTTTCAAATTTTTTCATAAGACGATATGTCTTATCCATCGGATGATAGCAAAATGCTGTGTCTGGTGCGGAATGGAAGTTGCACACTGTATAGTCAAAGCTTCCGTCCTCATTTTGGTTTCGCGCAACAAAATCTATTGCCTGCTCCATTGCTGTTCTAAGTGTCTCATCCTTATAAAAACGACTCTGCGGATACAAATACACAGACATTGCCGCGCGCAGAGCAAACACGGTAGGCTTTACATCTACTACTAAGCCTTCCATACCGCCGTCTGCCAGAGTGCCCTCATCATGTACCTGTACCTTTAGAAAATGCTCGGTGATCTTTTCCGCCGAAACAAGAATATGTGCCATATAGCGTTTCATTTTACTGTTCTCCTTCGCTGTCTTTCTACGTTTTGTTTCTATTTATTATTTTTTCTTTGTCTTTTCCATCTGTTCATTATCTCTTAGACACAGACAAATTGAGTATAGCACATGCCTATCTGTTTTCAAGCATATATTCACAAAAAGCAGTTTTGCATAGTTCTAAATCGTTTCAAAAAATTTAGAGGCAAACCACATCTTGATCTGCCTCTATCTTTCAATTTGTTTATATTTTAAATTTGCTTACTCTTCTACCATGCTTAAATTACACACAAATATACAAAATACGCTGCATAACCAAGCAGCATCAAAATTCCGCAAGGCTTTCTAAGCTCTTTCTTTTTAATTGTTCCACCCCAAAGCAATACTCCACTGAGAACTGCGATGATTGTATCAATGATAAATTTACGTTCAAATGGAACAGAGCAAATGAGTGCTGCTGTACCTATTACAAATAAAATATTGAAAATATTGCTTCCTACTATATTTCCTATGGCGATTCCGGCGTTTCCTTTTCTTGCTGCCGTAACTGACGTTACGAGCTCTGGAAGTGATGTTCCAAATGCTACAATAGTAAGACCAATAAATCGTTCACTCATTCCAAAAAATCTTGCTATTTCTGTTGCACCGCTAACGGCAAAATCACTTCCCATTACTACCATAACTCCGCCAAGCACCATGAAAAGAAGACATTTCCATACTGGTATATCTTTTACATTCTCTTCTTCCTGCTCTGTACCCTTTTTTGACATAATATAAAGGTATCCGAGATAGAGCAAAAATAAAATCCAGAAAATAACGCCCTCCATAAATGTTATCTTGGAACCTGTAATTCCAAATATCATAAGTATCACGGTAATTATAAGCATGAACGGTATTTCATAATAGAACGTTGATTTTTGAATTGAAACATTCGTAATGACTGCTGTAATTCCAAGAATTATCAATATATTTAAGATATTACTTCCAACAATATTTCCGATTGTGATTCCTGCATTATTGTCTAATGCTGCCGTAATGCTTACAGCTGCTTCTGGCAAACTCGTTCCCATGGCAACTATTGTAAGTCCTATTACAAGCTGCGGTATTCCAAGCTTTTTTGCAATGCTTGCTGCTCCCTCCACAAACCAGTCCGCTCCCTTTACCAGCAGAAAAAATCCCACCAGCAAAATCAACACTTGTAGCATCATACTACCTACCTCTTTCTTATTTTATTTGCAGCAGGTATAAAAAAAGAGACTCCTACTGCATTGCAGTAAAAGTCTCGCTGTTTCATCACTTTCCGAGTTATTTTTTAATAACTGTACTGACGAAGAAGTGCACCTATTTTGGTCAGCTACTCCCTTTTATTGGATTCATTTTACCAAAGTCATTTTCAAAAGTCAACTACATATTTTTTATGAATGTTAAATTACTTTTTTGACATAGTCACGCGGATTTGATGGAATAGTTGTATTGGCAAAGCTTACATGGATGCCATCTTCTGCTTCTGTCAGCGTAAGTGTATCCTCCTCAAGAAATTCAATCTCATATACACGAATAGTCAATACACCGTTCTTTACGCCCCACGCACCAATGACAGGCGTATCCATACTGTCTTTCTCTGTGTAAAATGGAGAACAGTGTACCTTACGACTAATTTTGCTCCAGCAGCCTCTCTCTGCGCGGTACCAAATCTCACCGTCTTTTCCTGTCAATGTAAGCATATTGCCTTCGATGTTCAATGACAAATCAAAAAAGCTTGTGAGTGAAAGATTGATCTTTTTGAATGCATCTGGTACTGCTGATCCATCATCTTCTGGCAGCGGGCGCACATAATGCAGCTCATTCAGGCGTTTTTTCAATACTTCCATTGTCTTTTCATCCTCTGACAATGGCTCATCCTGATATTTCAGCAATACCTCATCGTAATAGGCGTTCATCTCACCCTGCATATCACTAGTTACAGCCGTCATGGCAAGTACCGTATCTGTTTCTTTGTGGATAATGCAAAACTGTCCATACATACCGTCTCCGCGCACTGCATTGTGGCGACATCTCCACATCTGATAGCCGTATCCCTGCGCCCAGTCACTGTCTGGATCATCTCCATTTTCAATCTGCTTTGAAGTGGCCATATCAATGTAGTCCTTTGGAACTAACTGAATACCATTCCATATGCCACCCTGCAAAATCATCTGTCCAAGCTTTGCGATTACCTCAGGATACAGTGAGAATCCAAAACCGCCCACGCAGATTCCTTTTGGATCACGTAGCCAGCGCGTACCTGAAATTCCCATTGGTGTTAACAGTTTCTCCTCCAGATAATGTTCCAGATCGATTCCTTTTTTCTTTAACGATTCTGACAACATATAGGTAGCAATTGAATTATAGCGGAATACCTCTCCTGGCATCTCATGAAACGGCTCACGCAAAAATGCAGACACCATGTCATCCCAACAGTCGCTGCCTCCTGGTTCCTTCTCCTGTCCAGTCGACATGCGAAGCAGATGGCGCACGGTAAGCGAATCAAGCTCTTTTCCTACCTGAATCTTTCCGTTTTCAATTTCCGCTGCAAATAAATCTATGATCTTTTCATCAAGGTCAATCTTTCCTTCTCCAGCTGCAATTCCAACTGCCATTGAAGTGAAGGTTTTGCTAAGAGAATATACGGTCCGCAGCTGTGTTGCATCATACGGCTCATACGAAGCCTCACATAATACCTTTCCATGACGCAGCAGCATAAAACTTGTTATGTTGATATGTTCCTTCTCCATCCGATCCATCATATTAATAATACACCGTGGATCAAGCCCCGCCTGTGCCGGCGTGATACGTTCTAATTTTTGTTCCTGCATAAGATAATCCTGCTACTCAAAATATGTGTAAATATACTCATATTGAGAATTGTAGGTTCTCACGAACACTACTTACTGCTTCACCGTGTATGCTTTTGACGAACCGAAGTTCTGTCTACTCACAAGTTCTTGTACACTCCACAGTCGTCAATTCCCCAGATAGCCCTGGGTACATACTTACGGTTGCGTTCAATTATGCAATTTCGTAAGTTACTGCATCTTTCAAATTAAGTGCCGCATTTCGATCACGATCTTCTATATAGCCACAACTGCATCTGTAAATTCGATCTGAAAGCTTTAAATCTTTCCTGATGCATCCGCAACTGTGACATTTTCTTGAAGACGGATACCATCTGCTTACTACTCTTAACTCAATTCCTTCTTCGTGGCATTTTTTCATGAGCTTTTCTCGAAACTCATAAAATTTCTCTGATGCCACTGCCTTTGAAAGATGTCGATTTTTCATCATACCTTTTACATTCAGATCTTCAATCGTTATATACGATGGTTTGGTTTTCACCATCTCTGCGATTGTCTTATTGATGTAATCGGTTCGAATCTGATTAATTCTTTGATGAAGTTTTTGTACCCTAAGCTTTTGTTTTTGTATATTTGCTCTTTGAGCAGACTCTCCTTTCCTCATTTTCTTTAAATTCTCATATTTGCGAGACAGACAGCGCTGCGCCCGTCTCAACTGTTTTTCAAGCTTTTTGATTCGGCTTGTTTTGTTGATATTTTTATAAATTTTACCATTTGAAAGAACCGCAAATTTTTTTAATCCAAGATCAATTCCAATTCCTTCTGTTTGATCTTCCTTCGATTTGACCTGCAAATCCACAACATCCACTAAAACGGATACATAGTATCGACCCGCTTTTTTCGAAACGGCTCCGCTTCGAATCCGCCAGCCATCTTTCGTCGTTGGCAGATATCCCTTTTCCTTTAGTCTCACCCAGCCAAGGGTGGGAATGTTAATTCGATGACGCTCACAATAGCAGTCTTTAGGATTATTCTTTACAAAATACATCTTTACATCTGAGATATCTTTCTTTTTGAATTTAGGAAATCCACTCTGATGTTTAAAAAATCTTGTAAATGCTGTGCATCCGCATTCAACTGCATGTTTTGTTGCCTTTGAACTGACTTCCTTTATCCATGAATATTCAAGATGTGTCGGCAGATATTCATTATTCAGCCATACGCTAAAGGACTTTCCACTCATGAATTTTTCTCCCTGCTCATAACGTTTTAAGTTATAAGAAAGATAAAAATTGTATAGATACCGACAGGTTCCAATTGTCTTATTGATCTTCGTTATCTGCTCCGGTGTAGGATTGATTTCCGTCTTGAAGCTCTTTAGCAAGTCCATCATCTCCTTCTATTTGTTTTTTATACTTACGAAGTCCATACAATCTGCAAGAAAACACATGAAGAATGGAAACGATATCCTGTACAAGCTCCTCCTGTGGTGATAATGATTCATTATTTACTACCACAATTGTTGTATTAAATTTCGCACAGAATCTTTCAAACCAATCATATCCAAAGCGAACAAAACGGTCTCTATGCGTTATCACAATTGTTTTGATTTTTTGTTCCATCACCTCATCCAATAATTCATTCCATTTCTTGCGGTTGTAATTAAGACCACTTCCATATTCTTCTATGCATTGATCTACAATCATGCCTCTTGCATTGCAAAACTGACGTAAAAATGCGGTTTGGTTTTGTAAATCATCTTTTTGATTTTTTGTAGACACTCTGGCATAGAGAATAACTTTGCGTGTATCATCTTCTGTTATCCCTTTAAATTCAAGATACTGTTTGTAAGTATAATAACGCCTATTGGTTGGTGTACGATTTGCTGTAAGTGTTCCTTCTCGATCCCACCGCTGTAAGGTCTTAACAGAAACACCCAACAGCTCTGCAAATTCCTTTGGTTTGTAATTTGTAATGTTTGATGTGTTCATAATACCTCCTTTGAGGATATTTAAACACATTAAGGCATTATTGTTAATAGATTTAATTACATATTGTATTCTCCTCTTACTTATTCCAACATACCTGCTCCGCAATTTTACGAATTTTTCCAAGAAGAGCAAAATCCTGCATGCCTGCTGACTCTGCAAGAAATTCATTACTGATCTTTCCTGCTTCCTCTCCAAAAATTTTCGCAAGCCATGTGCAGGCAAGCGCGTAACGTCCATATAAATAATTCATATGAAATCCATCTCTGCAAAGCGATATTCCGCCTTCACGCACATTAAATTCCTTTTCCTTTCGCAGCGTCTGGATCACATCACCGCACGGAATTAAATCCAGTCCATACTTCTGCGCTTCTTTATAATAATTTGCTCTCAGTTTCTGATACATCTCATCCTGATCTCTATGATATCGTGCGAAACAGTCATGCTTGCTGTCAACCTCATATGCCCAAGTTTCCTGCAGCATAAACTTAGCCCACGGTGCTTCCTTTTTGATGTATTCTGCTATCCATCCCATAAATGGTTCATACGTGTCAAGCCAGCCACTGTCATGACTGGACTGCTGTGTGACAATATAATCCCATTTTTCTTCTGCGAGTGCATCCTGAATAGACACCTTGTTTCCCGTAGCTTTTCCGTTTAACTGATATTCATAGTCCTTCGCCTCATTTTCAATATTTCTCCAATGACGTTCCAGACTGCAACCTCCGATATACAAATTAACTACCTTTGTATTGATCCCTCTTGTCAATGCCAGATCATGTAAAAAATGAGTTGCATCCTCTCCAAAACTATTTCCAATTACAAGAATTTTATAAATCTCCATAAATCTCCTTTCCACCGGGACAGGTACCGTGGCTTTTTATCTGTCCCCCACTGGTTCACAAAACGCCATATTTCTAATTTTGATTATACACAGCAAGACATGCGTTTGCAAGAGCAATAACACCTATAAAAAAATTTGCTACTAACAAAACAAAAAAGAGGACACGCGCCTTTTGGCGCATGCCCTCTAACTATCTACACTATCTAATATTTTTATCCTTCAATTGCGATATGCTTCTTCTCTTCTACTGCTGGCTTTGCTTCCTTCTTTGCAACAGTTACTGTCAGCATACCATGCTCAAAGTGAGCCTTGATATCATCTTCGGTTGTATCCTTGCCAACATAATAGCTTCTCTGGCA
>NZ_JAJEQN010000043.1:0-30034 GCF_020687335.1 Anthropogastromicrobium aceti | reverse complement strand
TTGAAAATCGCTGCATCCTCATGTTTTTGCGGGTCCCAAGCTCAAAAACCTAATCGTGCAAGCACGAACGGCTTTTGAAGCTTTTGACCCTGATATCATTACATATCAAATGAAGGGAGACTCAACTATGAGCCACAAAAAAGGAGAAGGTTTAAAATCTTTTAACAAGGGCTTTACCGTACCAGACACTTACATCATTATCTTTTTTGTAGTTGTTCTGGCTGCAATTTTAACGTTCCTTGTTCCAAAGGGCTACTACGAAACACAGGACGTTTCGTACATGATTAATGGTGTAGAAAAAACACGTACCGTCATCAAAGACGGAAGCTTTCAGTATTTAAGAGATGATGCTGGAAAGGTCGTAACAGAAGGTGTCTCATTATTCAGTGGTGACGGTGGAACCGGTTTCTTTAACTACATGTACAACGGAATCGTCAATAGCTCCGCGATGGATATCATAGCATTCCTATTAGTTGTCGGCGGTGCATTTGGAATCATGATCAAAACTGGTGCACTCGAATCCGGCTTAATTGGATTAATTCGCAAAGCAAAGGGAGCTGAAAAGCTGTTAATTCCAGTGCTGTTTGTACTGTTTTCATTAGGAGGTGCTGTCTTTGGAATGGGCGAGGAAGCACTTCCATTTACGATGATTCTCTGTCCGCTGTTTGTTGCAGTAGGATACGACACCGTAATTGCAGTACTTGTCACCTATGTTGCTACACAGATCGGCTTCGGTTCCTCATGGATGAATCCATTCTCTGTTGGTGTTGCTCAGGGAATTGCTGGAATTGACGTATTCTCTGGCGCTGGTTTTCGTATGGTTATGTGGGTTGTCTTCACCGCACTTGGCTGTGGAATGACAATGTTCTACGCATCCAAGGTAAAGAAAACACCTACTATCTCTGTTGCCTACGAAAGCGATCAGTATTTCCGTGATCAAAACGAAAAAACAGGACTTGACGATGGACACGATTTTGGCATCGGCCACATCTTAGTACTTCTGACACTTGCTGCTACTGTCATCTGGGTTATCTGGGGTGTCATGGTAAAGGGCTACTATATGGCAGAAATCGCTACTCAGTTTTTCATCATGGGAATCGTTTCTGGTGTTATCGGCGTTGTTTTCCACTTAAATAATATGAAGCTAAACGACATTGCATCTTCATTTAAAGATGGTGCAAAGGATCTTATAGGTGCAGCACTTGTTGTCGCAATGGCACAGGGTATCATGCAGGTTCTTGGCGGCTCCGACCCGACCACACCAACCGTTATCAACACAGTCATGTACGGAATTTCTCAGGCACTCTCAGGACTTTCCGGTGCATTTGCCGCTGTACTTATGTATCTTTTCCAGTCCGTATTTAACTTCTTTGTCGTATCAGGTTCTGGACAAGCTGCAATCACCATGCCGATCATGGCACCACTTGCTGATCTTCTTGGTGTTTCCCGTCAGACCTCTGTTCTTGCATTCCAGCTTGGTGATGCATTCACCAACCTGATCGTTCCAACCTCTGGATGTTTGATCGGTTCTCTGGCAATTGCAAAAATTGAGTGGTCCAACTGGATTAAATTCATGTGGAAATTCCTCGGTATTTTGATGATTGGTGCAATCATAACTATTCTGATTGCCGTTGGAATTGGTTTCTAAAACAATCAAAAAAGCGTATCCGCCAGTTTATCCTGGAAGGTACGCTTTTTCTTATCTGATTTTGATTTTACTTATCTTTTTTCAGAATCATTATATACAATTGTACTCTTTTGTTCTTATCGAACCTTCTTCAGCCACATATAGCCATATGCCGGAATATTGACTCCAGCTGCCTCCATTAATGTTCCAGTTAAAAGATCACAGTACAGACCGTCTCTCTCATTGATCCAAGCCGTCTTATCAAATTCACTAAAGTTGAATAAGCCATATATCTTATCGCCATCATAATAACGGCCGATACAAAGAATGCTCTTATCCCATGTTTCAACAGTCCATGTATCCGCATTGCTCATAAATGCCTTCTCAGATTTACGAAGCTTCTCAAGCTGATTAAGCTTTGAAGAAATCTGACCTGGAATAGTCGTTTGATCACTGCTCTTTGCAGCCTCTTCCCAATTCATTGCACCACGGTGAACATAACGTGAATCTGGTGCCTTATCAGGATCATCCCTATAAGCATAATCATTTAACTGGCCAATTTCATCTCCACTATAAAGCACAGGGATTCCAGACTGCATAAACATATATGCATGAAGCATTACATCCATTCGAATGGCCTTCTCAAGTGCCTCTTTATCGTGCTGATAGCTTGCCTTTTCAATACCGCACATTGAAGCAGTTGTTCCACAAAATCTTGCATCACCAGTCACCGGATCCTCATTATAGAGAACACCGCGGCTGTTGCTGTAACCGGCATAGCCTCTAAAATAATCATTCAAATACTGCTTATGCGCACGTTCCTGAATGCCTTCCTGCTGCAAAGTTGCAAAATCAAGTCCCCAGCCAATATCATCATGGCAGCGCAGATAATTTAAGAAAACATAGTCCTTTGGAAGACGATTTACAATATCAAGCTGCTTCTTTAACAGACTGACATCTCTTGTTGCTACAGTATGCCATGTGGTAGCCATTGTTGTTACATTATACAGCATATGACACTCTGGCTTTTCTACAGTTCCAAAGTATGGAACAACCTTTTCCGGCTCCATTACTACCTCACCCAAAAGCAAAATGCCAGGGCAGACAAGTTCTCCGATCAGTCTCATCATACGCACAATTGTATGTACCTGCGGCAGATTTCTGCATGTCGTATGGAGTTCCTTCCATATATATGGCACTGCATCAATTCGAATGATATCAATTCCCTTGTTTGCCAGATAGAGGAAATTATACATCATTTCATTGAATACTCTTGGATTCTTGTAATTGAGATCCCACTGGTAAGGATAAAATGTCGTCATTACATAGTGACCAATTTCTGGAAGCCATGTAAAGTTGCCAGGTGCAGTCGTCGGGAATACCTGCGGAACTGTCTTTTCATATTCAGATGGAATAACCGCATTATCAAAAAAGAAATAGCGGCTCATATATTCTCCATCTCCCTGACGTGCCTTCTTTGCCCATTCATGATCCTCTGAAGTGTGGTTCATAACAAAATCCATACAAACACTGATTCCCTTCTCATGGCAGGCATTAGTCAAATTCTCAAGGTCTTCCATGGAACCTAAATTTTCCTGAACCTTTCTAAAATCAGCTACTGCATAACCTCCATCAGAGCGTCCTTTTGGTGTATCAAGAAATGGCATCAAATGAATATAATTAACATTATTCTTTTCCAGATAATCCAGCTTTCCCTGTACACCCTTCATGTTGCCAGCAAAATTGTCAATATAAAACATCATGCCAAGCATATCATTTTTTTTGTACCAATTAGGATCAGCTTCACGCTTTTTATCAAGCGTCTTTAACTTCTCACTTCTCTCCTTATAAAATGCGTACAAATGCTCGCACAGCTCTGCAAACATTGCATCATTTCCATATAATTGCATATAAAGATCATGAAGCTCATCCTTCTTTTGCTCAAAGCGTTCCTTATATATTGTTTCCATATTATTTGTTAAAGTTTGAGCACCTGCGCTCTCACTTATCTCCTTTTCTCATCGTTAAAAAGAAATGGGGTCCAAAACAAACTGTATTTTGGACCCCTTATAAATAAACACTAAATTATCCCTTTACTGCACCGGAGGTAACGCCCTCAACAATGTAGCGCTGCAAGAACAGATATAAAATCAAAATCGGCAGCATTGCTAACAGCAGAGCAGCCATTACCAGGCCCATATCCGTAGAGTAAGTTCCATAAAACGCCTGTGTTGCAATTGGAAGTGTATAAAGCTCCTTACGACCAAGTACAAGGCTCGGAAGAAGATAATCGTTCCAGAATGCCATTGCATCAATAATTGCTACAGTTGCAATCGTTGGCTTTAACAGTGGAAATACGATTTTCCAGTATGTCTGCCAGTTGCTGCAGCCATCCAAAAATGCCGCTTCCTCAAGCTCTAACGGAATATTCGTATGAATTGCTCCATGGAACATGAATGTTGCCATTGAAAGTGAAAATCCGATATGCATAAGGATTAAGGTCACACGGCTATTTAAAACTCCAAAGATACCACCATATAATGATACTAACGGAATCATCAAAACCTGGAATGGAATTACCATAGATGCAATCATTAATGTAAACAGAAGCTTACATGCCTTCCAATTGTTTCTTACAATTACAAATGCGGTCATTGCAGACAAAAGAATAGTTCCAATTGTTGCTGAAACTGTGATGATCAGTGAGTTGGTAAAAGATGTTGTAAAATTCATCTTCTTCATCGCATCAGAGAAGTTTGTTACAATAAATCCATGAGAACCAACTAGTGCCATCGGGTCAGACATAATGTCACCCTTTGTCTTAAATGCATTAATAATAACGAGAATAAACGGAAAGATAAACATCAGAAACAGGAGGATTAAAACAACCATTATAATGGCATGGCTAATTTTCTTTTTCTGTGCCGCTTTTTTATTTTCTTCCATTATGCTGCCACCTCCCCTTTCTTACCAATATAAACCTGTGTCACACCTACGATTGCGCAGACGATAAACAGTACAAGTGCCTCAGCCTGTCCAAGACCATAATTCTTATAAGTAAATGCCTGATTATATACATGCATTGCTGCCATTACAGAAGAATTGAATGGCTCACCCTTTGTCAAAGACAGGTTTACATCATATACCATGAAGCATCTGGTGATTGTAAGGAACAAGCACTGTACAAATGAAGCTCTCATAAGTGGGATGATAATATTAACTGTTGCCTGAAAACTAGTACATCCATCAATCTGAGCAGCTTCCTTTAAGCTCTTCGGTACACTCATAAATCCGGCAACATAAATTAACATCATGTAACCGGCATACTGCCATACAGAAACAATAATCAAACATGCCATTGCACCGCTCGGTGTTGCCAGCCAGGAATTTGAAAGCGCACCAATAGAAACTGCCTTTCCAATTGATACAAATGCTCTGTTAAAAACAAACTTCCATACATAACCAAGAACAATACCACCGATCAGGTTTGGAATAAAGAAGCCTGCACGGAAGAAGTTCTGTCCTTTAATACCGCTAGTCAGCAAATATGCTAGGAAAAATGCAACCACATTTACCAGAACAACGGAAATAACAGAATATATAACTGTTCTTCCAAGTGCCTGCCAGTAGGCAATATCTTTAAACGTTGCAATATAATTTGCAAAACCGACAAACTGCTTATCCTTTGAAATACCATCCCAGCTTGTAAAGGTCAAATATAAACCGTAGATAAACGGAATAATTACTACTGCAGCAAACAGTACAGTGGAGATACCAGCGAACATTATGTACTGCTTTACTTTATATTTTGTCGTGTTTCTATCCATGATCACGATCCCCTTCCCTGTATTCGTTTTATCATCAAGAAAATCATGAGACTGTCCGCTGCCTGTCAGCGGCGGACAGCCTCTATAGGGGTAATGTCTTCCTTCCTATTATATTATAAGGAAGCATCATCTATCAAATGTTTGACATTATCAGTGCTCTACAACGTCTGCTGACTTCCAGTAATCCTCAATCTCAGTTGCAAACTCTGCACGATCCATCTGTCCTGCAAGATACTTCTGGAAGATTGCACCACACAGAGAGATGTGATCATCTGGCATGTAGTTGTAGTTATCAATCATAGCACCCTCATCTGCATACTTCTTAACAGACTTTCCAAGAGGATCTGCTACTTCATTCTCATTATTGGAGAATGCAGGAACAAGTGCACAGTCTTCTGTGATGAACTTCTGACCTTCTTCAGAATCTGCAAGCCACTCTAAGAAATCTAGTGCTGCCTGACGCTGCTCATCTGTTGTAGTATCAGAAGAATCAATCATAAAATACTTAGAACCGCCACCTACAAGCTTCTCGTTAGTGCCGTCATCTGTGTTTTGCGGAATTGGCATCATACCCATGTTCTCAGTGTAATCATATGCGTTG
Organism: Anthropogastromicrobium aceti; assembly: GCF_020687335.1. Lineage (NCBI taxonomy): Bacteria > Bacillati > Bacillota > Clostridia > Lachnospirales > Lachnospiraceae > Anthropogastromicrobium > Anthropogastromicrobium aceti. Next base: position 23,979 of record NZ_JAJEQN010000043.1, on the reverse strand, counting down.
ATTACGGACCAATCCCAGTTACCACCGTACATAAAGGCGATTTCTCCCTCAGCTAACATCATCTCAGTTACTTCACGCTCAGCTGCGATTGCAGAATCCTTTGCGTAGTTGTTCTCCTTCATTACATCAAAGAAATCCATCAGAGAATTGAATTTCTCATTATTAATCAGATCTGCTTCACCCTCATGAAGCTTTGTAATAAACTCCTCTACATCCGGCTGCTCCTCTGATACCTGTGACAGAAAGTGACCTCCTAAAGACCAATCCTCCTTCATGATACCAGTAGGCGTCTCCATACCGCCTTCCTTTAACTGCTCAATCAGTTCCTTAAAGGAATCAAGTGTCTTGTAATCTTCTGGGTTAAATGTTTCACCAGTAATTGCTTCGATCGCATCTGCATTGTAAATCAGTCCACGAGCCTCAACACACATAGGGAAACCATTGATCTGATCATCAATTCCGATTGCATAGTTAGTATTCTTTACCCACTCCTGATCGCTCATATCAATTGCATGATCTTTTGCCAGTGAGTAGACATCCTTTGCATCTACCATTGCTAATGTATATGGATCTCCAGATGAATACTTGGTAGCCAGATGAGCTGCTACTGTATCATTTGAGTAGTAAACCTCAATATTGATTCCATTATCCTCAGCATACTTTTCTGCCATCTCTTCAAACTGGCTCTGAATCTCCATCTTGGAATTGAAAATGGTAATGCTTACCTTATCATCTGCCATTGCAGGAACTGCTGTTGCTGCCATTGCTGCCGCAAGTGTAATTGCGAGTGTTGCTTTTCTTCTCATTTTTTATTCCTCCTATTTTGTGCCCCTATCTCGTATGTGGGCATTTCTTTGTTTGTGTCTTCATTCTAGCACTGCACTTTTAACATGTCAAGCGGTTATCATAGTTTTTCTTTTATTAAAATATATTTTGTTAAAATTATACGATTATGCCTTTTTTGTTTTGTGTATTATGTCAATTATGTTTTTTTTGAATTTTATTTAATGTTCAATGAAATAAGTTAATTACGCTATTTTTTCAAAAAACTTTTTAAATTGTTTATCGCAACCGCTTGCGATATTCTTTCTTGTGACGACTTGTGTACATATCTAATATTCACAAAAAAAGAGTTATGCATGCAAGTACTCTACTCACTATGTAATAACTCTTTTTCGATATGTTTGTATAAAATTGCTATATTAGATTATATTGGTAAGAAACAGCTCGCTCGCGCCTATCATGCGCAAAACAGCCCCTTAGGGCTTAATCACTGCTTCGCAGCTGTTAACTCAAGTCGTTCCGCGCTCAACAAGCGTTACCGGAAATACCGTTCTTGAAGGCACCACCTTGCCAGCATCTATCATCGCAATGTCCGAAATTGCCTGCTCTGCCATCTGCTCTACCGGCTGATGAATTGTTGTCAGACCAGGTGTCGTAAATTGAGCAATATTAACATCATCAAATCCCACAATTTTCATATTCTGAGGAACACTAATTGACAAGTCGCGGCAAGCCTGAAGCACATATGCACCGATAATATCAGAGCTTGCAAATACTCCATCTACATCTGGATTTTTTTCAAGCTTGTTTCTCACAAAGCTATAGTACTCCAGCGTATCAAATTGTTCTTTATCTGTCACCATCACCATATGCTCTACATGATACTTCTCACATGTATCTTTAAAGCCCACTTCTCTATAATCGCCTGGCATAGCAATACTATCACCGGCACTTCTTCCGCCAATATACATAAGTTTTTTGCAACCCTTTTCAATTAATAACTCCGTTGCAACTACACCACCCTGATAGTTGTCACATTCAATACCTGATGTTGCCTGATCAATGGATCTCTCTAATGTAATTAATGGGAAATCAAGTCCTGTAAATTTTTCTGTGCCAAAGCAGCCGCTGCACAGCACTACTCCTGCCACTCTTGCGCTTTTGCACATTTCAATGCATTCTTCCTCGCGTTCTTCCTTATTTTTAGAAACAAATACAGTTGTGCGATATCCACGCTTAGAAGCCTCTTTTTCCAGCCGACCCAGAACCTTTGCAAAATAAGGATGCTCAATCTGCGGTAAAATAATTCCTATTGTATTATTCTTCTGCTTTGAAAGTGAACGTGCCATTTCATTTGGCTGGTAATTCAACTCTTTCATTACCTGATACACTTTCTCTCTTGTTTTATCACTTATATAGCCTCTATTATTCAAAACTCTGGAAACAGTTCCTACTGTCAGTCCGGAAGCCTTCGCCACATCCTTTAGCGTCGCCATACTTCTCTCCTTCCTTCTTTTTCTTAGCTGTTTCGAAAAAATATTTTATCTTATCACTCATGTGAGTATAAAGCATTTACTTTTATTTTTCAAGTCTATTTTTCTTCGACAGATCCATTGGGGATAACTCTGGGGATAACTTGGGGATAACTTTGTTTGATACTGCGTATTTTGCAGATTGTACTGCATATTTTGCAGTGGGTACTGCGTATTTTGCATGGGGTACTGCGTATTTTGCATGGGGTACTGTATATTTTGCATGGGGTACTGCACACTTTGCAGTTGGTAACACCTTTTTGGGGATAACTCTGGGGATAACTTGGGGATAACTTTGTTTGGTACTGCATATTTTGCAGGGGGTACTGCGTATTTTACATGGGGTACTGCATATTTTGCAGGAGGTACTGCACACTTTGCAGTTGGTAACACCTTTTTGGGGATAACTCTGGGGATAACTTGGGGATAACTTTGTTTGGTACTGCATATTTTGCAGGGGGTACTGCGTATTTTGCAGGTGGTACTGCATATTTTGCATGTGTCACTGCAAAATATGCAGTACCTTTAAATAAGCTATTGTTTTTCTCCTACCATTATGGTATACTCAAGCCAATATAAAAATTACAAATTTAGGAAAGGAGAAGAGATCATGACTGGGGGAAGATCGGCTAACCAGTATCATGTACTACTTTAACCATGAACGACAAAGTACAGATTAAAAACTGCCGCCCATTCACGATGATCCACAATGATTTTTTGGATTATGAAGGATTAAATTCAAAAGAGAAATTGGTCATGATCACATTGATGCGGTATGATGGAACTGCATTTCCATCCATTCCTAAATTATCGAAAAAAATCGGTCTGTCTGAGCGCACTGTCCGATATGCACTTAAATCATTAGAAGAAAAAAATTTTATTTCCAGACACCCACGCTATACAGCTGACGGTGCACGAATGAGTAACTCCTATACTATTACTGATGATCCTGACATTTGGAAATCAGAAACATCTGATGAACTTTCAGAAGAGATTTCAAAACAAGAACTTGAAGAAATGGCAGAATTGCTTCGAGCTGCAGGTTATACAATACAAAGTCCAACAGAACAGACTGTTTCTAATTCACAGGCCGCTTCACAAGAACAGCTATCGCTTTCAGATACATCTGACTCCGAGGAAGTTATGCCTTCTAAAAATGTAGAAGAATATTCCATGGACTATTTATATCAATACTTCAACTATGATTTAATTTGCAGCTTTAAAAATCCGTATGGCGGACTAAATTTCCTTGAAAATGAACACGATCAAAAAGTGTTAGATACTGTTTTCTCTGTTTTATATGATATGCTAAATGATCCAAGCGCCTATATTCAAATCGGACAGGACTCTATTCCTCAAGCGGTTGTGAAAAATGAGCTTCTTGGCTTAACTTTTGATGCCATTATTGGTGTAATCGATGCTTACAATAATGAAACTGAACATGGTGCCATCTATGATCCTGTCAGCTGGCTTCGAAATGCTCTATATAAAGGCAGCCAGCCACACATTCCTGATGGGTGATTAAAGTGATATAATTTTTTTCAATAAAAAAGCGTACCAGTCAAATTACTTTAACCGATACGCTTCTTTGTGTTACCTATTTTTCTATTTTCATAAATTTCAACTATTTTTAAATTAATCCCTGAATCAGAATAAAAACAATCAAAATTGGAAGAATAAACTGGAAATATGGCCTTAATTTCTTTGAAATTTTTATGCCATCTCCTGTATTTGCTTCCTCACAATATTTTTCAAATCCCCAGCCCCACTTTGTTACGCAAAACAGCAGGTAAATTAAAGAACCTATAGGAAGCAGCAAATTGCTGACAATAAAGTCTTCACTGTCAAGCACATCGCGCCCTCCAATCAGATGCAAATTGCTCCACACATTATAGCCAAGCACGCACGGAAGACTTGCAATCAAAATAACGATGCAATTGATCAGTGCAGCCTTATTTCTTGACCAGCCAAACATATCCATACAGAATGACATAATATTTTCAAATACCGCAATCACAGTAGAAAAGCTTGCAAATGTCATAAATAAAAAGAACAAGCTTCCCCAAATGCGTCCGCCTGACATATTAATAAAAACATTTGGCAATGTAATAAAAATCAAACTTGGTCCTGCATTTACTTCCACGTTATAGCTAAAACATGCCGGGAAAATGATCAAACCAGCCATAATTGCAACAAATGTATCAAGTGCACAAATTCGTACACCCTCTCCTGCTAATGTGTGATCCTTTCCCATATAGCTTCCAAAAATTTCCATTGCTGCCACGCCAAGACTTAGCGTAAAAAATGCCTGATTCATCGCTGCTGTAATCACATTTTTTAATCCTACAGCTGCAACAGCCTCTGTATTTGGAACAAGATAAAATTTTACACCCTCTGCTGCATTTGACAATGTAAGGCTATGCACAGCAAGAACAACAATCAGCAAAAGAAGGGCAGTCATCATAAACTTGCTGATCTTCTCCAGTCCATTCTGCAATCCTCTGCTGCAGACAAGAAAACCAACTACAACTGTTAAAATCATCCAAAATGCCATCTGCTTTGGATCTCCAAGCAAATTAGAAAATGCCTGCGCAGTATCCTCAGTTGTCATTCCGCTCTTAAAGCTGCCTGTCAAAAACTTAAAGAAATATGTAACCATCCATCCAGATACCGTGGTGTAGTACATCATTAACATGCAGCAGCCAAATATTGCCACCCATCCATGGATATGCCACTTGCTGCCTTTTTTCTCTAGTGCCTTATAGCCAAGCACCGCACTCTTTCTGCTGGCACGACCAACTGCCAGCTCCATTGTCAGAACTGGCAATCCCATTATCACCAGAAAGATCAAGTAAAACAGTACGAAAATTCCTCCGCCATTTTGTCCCGTCACATACGGAAAACGCCAGACATTTCCAATTCCTATCGCACACCCCGCACTTACAAGCAAAAAACCAAGGCGCGATTTAAAAGATTCTCGTTTCAAAAGCCCATCCTCCTTTTTAATGCTGCACAAACAGCAATTTTGTTTATTTTATCATGACATTCTGCCTTGTGTCAATGACTCAGACAAGCTCCATATTGATCTTTACTTTTCCGTTTTCTGCACACACAGATGCAGTGCTTCCATTTATAAGCGTCATCATCGGTGCTAAATGACCGATATCCAGATCCATCAGCACTGGCACCTGATATTCCTTTAACAAATCAATCACTGCGTGATATTGATCTAAGCCAATCATTTCCTCACCAAAATGAAGCGGACGTCCAATCAAAAAGCCCTTAACATGCTCAAACCATCCGGCATGAATCATCTGCCAAATTGCACGTCGAATACCAAATACATTCAAATCACACGATTCCAAATACCAGATAATGCCATCCTCCTTGTATCGCTCATTAAATAACTTCACCTGATCAAACTTTGTTCCCGTTAAATTTACAAGACAATCCATGCAGCCGCCGATCAATCTGCCCTTAAATTCGATGGTTCCTTCCGTCTCAAATGCCCGTACCTCACCCATCTGGTCTTTTTGTGTCAGGAAACCTCTCACAAGACTCTGTTCCGTCAGATTGTATGGCTCAAGCGGATGCTCCTCATCGCGCAGCCCTTCCTTTTCCCAGAGCGGATAACTCTGCATCATCAGTTTCTTTCCTGTAAAAAGTGAAAAGCAATCTTCAATTGATTCATCCCACGGTTCCATACCAAATGTTCCGGCACATGGTCCATAAATGGATGCCACATCGCATATTGTAGTCAATAAAAATGTAAAGTTTGTATTATCTGAATAGCCCATATACCACTTTGGCTTTGCTGCCTTAATTGCATCAAAATCTACATTATCCAAGATCTCGCACATCAGCTCACCGCCGCCGCAGGAAATCAGCGCATCTGCCTCATCTGACAAATACATCTTATTTAACTCTGCTGCACATTTTTCCGGCGTATTGCTGATTCCTATTCCACTTCCCTCAAAGCAGTTTGGACCAAGCATTGTCTGATACCCCATATCATGAAACTTTTCAAGCGCATGATTAAATGACGTTTTATAAGGCTCAATATTACATCCAAATGACGGTGCCACAAATCCAATAGTACCATTTTTCTTTAAAAACTCTGGAAATCTCATATTCGTTTTATTCTCCTTTCGCTTCCACAAAGCCACGACATTAATTATTATTTATCTTTCGCCATGGACTTTTTGACTCTTGCTTCATCATATCATACCTATGCTGTCCTTGTAAATTAGCCGAATTTTATTTTTATGAAAAGTCAGCATCCCCTCATCACGCAGACGGCACAGCTGCACAGACAAACCACTTCTATCCACGCCAAGATAATCCGCCAATTGCTGCCTGTTATAAGGAATTTCAAATTCGGAAGACTTATTTTTTACAGCCTGCTCCGACAGATACGACAGCAGCTTTTCCCTTGTGGAACGTTTTGCCATATGCGTAATTTTCTCGCTGAGCTTTCGATTTTTCTGTGCCATATCAATCAGCAGATTTTGAATTAACTGTGCATGAAAACTGCATCCGTCTGGGCAAATCGAAAGAATTCGTCCGACATTCAAAAATAGAACCGTCGTATCCTCCTTCGCCTCCACGCTCACATTTAGCACACTCCCCGGCACACAGGCAAACACCTCCGCAAAGCATTGACCAGGCCCAAGCACACTAAGAACATTTCGCCCGCCCCAGACATCATCCTGAACAATAAGAACACTTCCAGACAGCACAAGCCCCAGCACTTTTGTCTGTTCGCCCTCTCTTAAAATATATTCTTCTTTTCGATAGGTCTGCTTTCTCGCTTCCAGGCAGCCAAACAGCTTTTCCAGTTCACTCTCCTCAATGCCGCGAAACAGCCCTGATCGTGCTTTTATAATAGGAAGATATTCTTTCATTTGCTATCCACCTCCGTATAAAACTTTCTTTTTTCGTTGAAATTTCAACCGACAATCTTTGATTATTATACTATACTTTGTCCATCACGAAAAGAAAAATTACACTACAAACTTTAGGAGGATTTAAATATGAGCCAGAATATGACAAATACAGCAAACGTAAATGCGTCAAACAGCATGTTTTGCTTCCAGTGTGAGCAGACCGCAGGATGCACCGGCTGCACTAGAGCAGGTGTCTGTGGCAAGTCCGCAATGACAGCCAAGCTTCAGGACACGTTAACAGGAGCCTTAATCGCCCTTGCAAACACTGCTGCCTGTTCAAGCAAAAATTCCAATAACAATCTGAGTGCATCTTTAGCGAATGAGATTAATCATCTGATCTTAGAAGGACTATTTGCTACCATTACAAATGTAAATTTCGATGATGCTTCTATCAAAAATCTGACCGCACGCATTCACGCAGCTGCTACAAAAACAGCTAACGCTTGCAATGTTTCTATCGTTTCTGATTATTATATGAACAATATCTGGAATGCAAACGAGGACATTCGCTCCTTAAAGTCTCTGATTCTGTTTGGTGTGCGCGGTATGGCAGCTTACGCATACCATGCAATGACACTCGGCTACACCGATGCTTCTTTAAACCAGTTTTTCTTAACCGCACTCGACTCTCTGTCTAAGGATTGGGGCATGAACGAGCTTCTTCCGATTGTTATGGAGGTTGGCCGCTTCAACCTAACCTGCATGGAGCTTCTTGACCGTGCAAACACAGAGACCTTCGGAGATCCGGTACCGGTATCCGTTTCCCTGACTGTTGAAAAAGGCCCATTCATTGTTGTAACTGGTCACGATCTTGAAGATATCAAGCAGCTTCTTGAGCAGACAAAGGACAAGGGCATCAATATCTACACCCACGGCGAGATGCTTCCGGCTCACGCTTATCCAGAGCTTAAGAAGTACCCTCACTTGAAGGGCAATTTCGGTACCGCATGGCAGAATCAGCAGAAGGAATTTGCTTCTCTTCCGGCACCGATTCTATTTACAACAAACTGCTTAATGCCGCCAAAGGCTTCCTATGAAGACCGCGTTTTCACTACCGGCGCCGTTGTCTTCCCGAATACACCATTTATTTCATCATCCACAGATGGTCACAAAGACTTCACTCCAGTCATCGAAAAGGCACTTGAGCTTGGTGGCTTCTCTAAGGATCAGCACTTTACCGGAATCAATGGTGGTTCTAGCGTGATGACTGGCTTTGCACGCAATGCTATACTTTCCTCTGCTGGCGAAATCATCGATGCCGTAAAATCTGGCGCAATCCGCCATTTCTTCCTCGTTGCCGGATGTGATGGTGCTCGCGCAGGCCGCAACTATTACACCGAATTTGTAAAGCAGACACCGTCTGACAGCATCGTGCTAACACTCGCCTGCGGCAAATATCGATTCAACGATCTCGACCTTGGTACCATAGGAGCCTTCCCACGCCTGATGGATATGGGACAGTGTAACGATGCCTACAGTGCCATCAAGGTAGCTGTCGCACTTGCCGATGCCTTTGGATGTGGCGTGAATGACCTGCCGCTCTCCATGATACTCTCCTGGTATGAGCAAAAGGCAGTCTGCATCCTCCTTACACTGCTTCACCTCGGTATCAAAAACATCAAGCTTGGACCGACACTTCCAGCTTTCCTCTCTCCAAATGTTTTAAATTATCTTGTTGAACATTTCGCAATCGCACCTGTTACAACACCAGAAGCTGACCTGAAGGAGATTCTGGGGTAATTATTCTAGCTTCCTTAAATTTCCTATAAAAGAGAAAAACGTAAGCGCTCATGTTGTGCTTACGTTTTTCTCTTCATTTTTTATCCTTTTTTTTCAATGAGAACTCATGATTTCTGATCTTCCTTTATTTTTAATCAAGCAAATCCGAGATGTCACATTTTAACGCACTGGTAAGTCGCATAATAATATCAAATTGCGCTTTATTTAAGTCTTTACTTTTGCGTTCATATGCTCGTATGGTATTAACAGAAACATCAGCGACCTTCGCAAGTGCCTCTTGAGTTAAACCACAACGTTTTCTTATTGTTTTTAATTTACTTTCAGTATTAAAAAAATGAGCATCAAGCACTTCGTAACTTTTTTGAACATCCGCTTCATGAAGTGTTCCATAAAGTCCAAGTAGCTCACGATAGGATATTGTATCAAGTATACTTTTAAATGTACGACCAGAGTACCACTGATAATGAGCTAATATCCATCCCACCCAATATACATCACTTCGATCATACACTTCAATAGGCTTCATTTTTTCAATATAACTATCACCAGTAGTCTTTTCTACAACTTCTAAAAACAGCTCTGCCCCGCTCTTACCAGCAATATATTTTGGATTTCCATTTTCAAATTGTTCAGCAATATCCGATTGAATAAAGCGATTCAAAAAATCAGTTCCATCCATACCAAACTCAATAACTGCATCGTGAAGCATATTTCCCAGTGTTCTAGATGATTTATCTAAATATAGTGAACTATAAGCATGCAACATCATTCTTTTCCTTTTCTTCAAATTATAAATTCTCATTTAAGTCACTTTACGATTTTGTTTCAATTTCTTCCGTTATGGTTCGAATCCACTTTTTATCTACAAATTGGAACGCTGCCTGTAACTCACGTATATGCTCCCATTTTCCCTTTGCGATTAACCATGGATTTACTTCATATGAGCCTCGATCTTGTGTTGAAAAAAGAATTCCCTTCTCAACTGCACGTTTTATGTACTTTGCTGTCATATTATCACCAATATTACAATACTCAGAAATAGCTCGGCGTGTTGTTTTATTATTGTAAAACATAATCTTATCTCCATTTGTAAAACCAATCTGTGCGCTAAGTGCTAGCAAAAAATCAAGAGGAATTTCAGAAATAGCATTTACAGCCATCATAGCCTTATAATACACTTTGATAAAATCAGGTTCAGTACTTGTTTTAACTCTTGTACTTTTCTCTTGATATAGAATTTCACCACTCTGAACATCCGTAACCATATTATTAGATTCATAGACAGCAGTATTTTTTGCTCTTAAAAAATTCTCCTCAGTCCCCTCTTTGTTCATTAATCAATTCCTCCAATCGCCTCTATAATTCATCTTTTAATGTAATATATATTACATTAAAGAAAAAGTCAATATACAATGTTAATATAATTTTAATTACTATGTTATTGTAATAGAAATTATACTTTTAATATAAAATAATTACTGTAATAAAAATTACAGTTTAAATGTAAAAATATTACTGTAATAAAATTACAGTTAGAATATAAAAATATTACATTAATGATGTACGAATATTACACTTCAAAAATAAAGGAAATGGCTTATTTCCTAGGTTTTCTAGCAAATTTTCCTTCTTTTATTTTCTTTCTTCTTTATATAGACGAAATACTTAATATGAAAATCATCTCTTCCGACCGTTGAGCCGGACGACCCACCGCCCCATGGGACCCGTCGCTCCGGCTCTGCCGCCATTAGCGGCACCACTACACACATAAAAACGTAATCAAGGAAACACATTTTTTAACTACTTACGAAACAATATTTTTATTTTATAATAGAGAATTATAATTCAACTTTTTCAATCTCACCAAATAATTCTGCTTTTGCATTTGGCTTAATTCTCCATGCATTACCATGATTTTTTCCAGAATATTTTCCTGTTTTTGAAGTGTACCCACGCCAATCATATGTGATAATTCCAGACTTAATTAACGATAAGAATGTCATAAACTGTGGAGTTCTAGAATATTCAACTATGATTGATAAGAATAATCTTGATGCGAATGCATTGTTTCTATAGTTTCTGACTATGATATGAATAACATCTGGAATGCCGATGAGGATATTCGCTCACTAAAATCACTGATTCTGTTTGGTGTGCGCGGTATGGCAGCCTATGCCTACCATGCAATGGTACTTGGCTACACCGATGCTTCACTCAATCAATTTTTTATCAATGCACTTTCTGCTCTTTCTAAGGACTTGGGAATGGATGAGCTTCTTCCAATTGTAATGGAAGTTGGTCGCTTTAACCTTCTTTGCATGGAGCTTCTTGACACGGCAAACACCGAAAGCTTTGGTGATCCAGTTCCAGTAACTGTACCGTTAACAGTAGAAAAGGGACCATTCATCATTGTTACCGGTCATGATCTTTCTGACATCAAGCAGCTTCTTGAGCAGACAAAAGATACTGGAATCAACATCTATACACATGGCGAGATGCTTCCGGCACACGCATACCCAGAATTAAAAAAGTACCCTCACTTAAAGGGTAATTTGGGTACTGCATGGCAGAATCAGCAAAAAGAATTTGCCACACTTCCTGCACCAATTTTATTTACAACCAACTGCCTGATGCCCCCGAAATCTTCCTATGCAGACCGTGTTTTCACAACAGGCTCCGTACAATTTCCAAATACACCTTACATTAAGGATGAAAACGGCCATAAGGACTTTACACCGCTTATCAAGAAGGCTCTTGAGCTTGGCGGCTACTCCTCTGATCAGCACTTTACCGGAATCAACGGTGGAACTTCCGTTATGACAGGCTTTGCAAAAAATGCCGTTCTCTCCTCTGCCGGTGAGATTGTCGATGCAGTAAAATCTGGTGCGATTCGCCATTTCTTCCTCGTTGCTGGATGCGACGGTGCACGTTCCGGTAGAAACTATTACACCGAGTTTGTGAAGCAGACTCCAGCAGACAGCATTGTTTTAACACTTGCTTGTGGAAAATATCGCTTCAACGACCTCGATCTTGGCACAATCGGAAACTTCCCACGTCTGATGGATATGGGCCAGTGTAACGATGCCTACAGTGCCATCAAGGTGGCAGTCGCTTTGGCCGATGCCTTTGGCTGCGGTGTCAATGATCTGCCGCTCTCCATGGTTCTGTCTTGGTATGAACAAAAGGCAGTCTGCATCCTTTTGACACTGCTTCATCTTGGTATCAAAAATATCAAGCTCGGTCCTACACTGCCAGCATTTCTCTCCAAAAATGTGTTAAATTACCTGGTAGAGCACTTTGCGATTGCTCCAACTACAACGCCAGAGGCAGACTTAGAGGAACTTTTAGACAAGTAAAAATTTAAAAAACGACATAAGGGGATAAGAAAAGTGGCACCTTCGCACCACTTTTCCTATCCCTCAATTTTTGCAAATTTTTGAATTAATATTTCGGCAATCTGATTCCACGCATCTGCAATTTCTTCGCTTGCAGTAAAGATTGATAGCTCGCTCCACTCTTTATACAGTGCATTTCTCTGACTTTGCTTGATCGGCTGCGCTTTGCTTTCTGGTATCTGCAAGTATCCAAAATATTCGGATGCAGTCTGAAATTCTTTTTCTGAACGGTATTCATTTAATTGATTTCTTTTTAGAAATACCAGATAGCTTCCTGTCTGCATCAAATTAAGCACATTTCGATAAACGATTTTACCATCCATAACTTCCATTCCGTAATTGCGCCAAACCCAACATTTTTCGTTCTGGTCGATCCATTCACTTCCCTTTATTACAGAAGAAACTCGAATCTCTTGACCATATGTGCCAGTCGTAAACTGAAGTTTTCCTGTACTCTCTGCTAGCACAATGATATCTGCCTCTTCTGCCTGGCGGATATAGTTTTCCTGATTCTGTGTGAGATCTTTTACAACTACGCCTTTACTTCCATTATCTCCAAGCGCATATTCTAGCTCTACCGGAAGAGAAAGAAGATCTTCTAATTGATCTACCTCTGCAAGTCCTGCATCTGGTGCCTGAGTGTGGATTATTTTACCTGCAATTGCAGTGACAATGAAAACTACCGCAATTACGATATACCATTTTTTCCATCCCTCCATCACTACACCTCCATCTGCAGTCGTCCCTTTTCAATCAAAAATACCCGACTGCAAAGTGAGCGAATATCGTAATCAACATGACTTGCCAGCAAAACAATGGCTCCTCGTTGTGCCTCCTCGCTCATAATCTGATGAACAAGCTCCACTCCCTTTCGATCAATGGCATTTGTCGGTTCATCTAATAAAAGCACCTCCGGCTGCTCCATGATGGCTTGTGCCAACATCAACCGCTGCTTCATTCCAAGCGAATATTTTCGGAACGTTCTTTTGTCTTCTGGTTCCAATCCAACTCGACGAATTGCTTGATCAATCTCCTCATTCGTTGCTCTCTTTCGAATGGATGCCAATAGCCTTAAATTTTCTCTTCCAGAAAGCTCCGGATATAGTGACGCATTCTCGATCATAATCCCGATATTCGGATCAGCATCTACTCTATTCTTCCCATCAAACAGTAATTGTCCAGAGCTAGGGTTGACCAAACCAGCAATCACTCTCATCAGCATTGTTTTTCCAGAGCCATTTTCTCCTGTAATGCCATAGATCTGTCCACACTTCATCGTAAGGCAGATATTCTCCAAGATTGTAGTCGTTCCAATTTGCTTTGTTATATTTTCAAGTTTCACTTCTTGTATCATCAGCCTTCTCCTTCCCTTGCGAACAGATCTCGTTTTGCCAAATAATATCCAGAAACACCTGCACAGACTGCCATTTGGATCAAAAGTACGAGTAATTTTTTAATATAGCTTCCCATATTCTCAATAATATCTGCTGAAAGCCACATTGGATTGATAATCTGCGATAAGTTACCAGCCGCTTCCGAGGTTGCCCACATAATTAATCCAATCACACACAACATTGATAACAAAATTCCAACTGCACTTCCACCAATCGCACAAAACAGATTACACAAAATCGACATTTCAAACAACAATGTCGTCAAAAACAACCAGATCTGAAGGACGGCTTTTAAAAGCGCCATTGACATACTTGCTTCACTGCATCCCATAAACGAAAACAGCGTGTGCATTCCCACAAAACAGCCTGTATAAAGCATACTGTACAAAAGTAGCCAGACAAATTCCTTGCCAATCCATTTTTTTCGATTTGAAATTCTTGAGAAAAAGTAGACTGCTCCAACCCGTTGTCTCGCTGCAATACAATCTCCATATAAAATCAAAAACAATACTAGAAAAATTGCTTGACCAATCGCAATGACAAAACGACTTCCCGAATCACCTGTTACCCTTCCAAAAATGCCATTTATTAAGATATTTACAACTGAATCTGTACTTTTCTCTCCGACAAGTTCGATGTAACGCCCCATCCAGACCGGCAAAATCGCAAGTCCAACTCGATACAAATATTTTTTTCTCATCTATTCATCACCCCTGCTGTGCATTTAATTCTCTGTGCGATGCATAAAAATATAAAAGAACAATTATCACACTCAAGATCAATGCCCATATTAACAGATAAAGCATACTGCAGCTACTTGATGTCATTGGTGCCAAATAATCCATCAAATACAAATCCAGATAGCGTGCTGTCTGTTCCTGAATTCTTTCTGCATTTGCAATTGATTGGCTTACATTTTCGGTGGACTCAATATTGCCATTCACTATATTTAGTATCCTAGCAAAGAAAAGAGAATTTAACTGCATTGTTCCTACACAGATCAGATAAATTGGAAGAAACAATATCATAATATTGCCTGAGAATACAAAGGAGATTGCCATAACAAATGCGCCACAGATTCCCGAAAATACACCTAAAATCAAGAAATACAATAGCTGATACAAAACTGGTGATTCTAAATAGATATTTAAAAATAGATATTGTGGATTTACAGAGGAATAAAAAAGATTTTCTCCCAAAAGAGAAATTTCGTACATGTTGTCCTCATATGCTCCCCACGAAAGATTTAGATTATTTGGAAAAATAAAATAGCATAGAAGCATATTAAGAAGCAAAGGAATCAGCACCACACTCATACTACCAATTGCTGATACCGCCAATTTCCCACGAAGATAGCTTTTCCAATTTGTCCGCACCAAAATTACCGATACACACCGATTCTTTTTCTCCGACACATATGACGTGGAACATGCAAGCACGATCAAAAATGGCCATATGGCTGAAAAGATTTTCCAGCCATAACTAAGACCATATCCGCAAACCGCTTCGCTTGCTGATACAACTGCGAAGCGGTCTACTCCTCTATTCTTCCACACTTCCAAAAAAAGTGCCAAACACACGCACACAGATGAAATCAAAAATGCAACACGGTATTGCAAACTTCTTATCATTTTTTTCAATTGAAAGCGTAGATTCATACCTCACCCTCCTATTCTGCTAGAGAACCTCCAGCCCTATGCACTGACCACAAAAAGTACCGACAAAGCACATATAATTGTCAGTTTTTTTGCAGAATATCTTATGATTTCATTTCAATTATGGTTTTAATTCATTTATATTCTATATTTATACAGTAGCATTTCTTCTATTTTTTGTCAAGTTGTTTAAACATAAAATTAAAAAGCCTTCGAAGACTTTCATTGAAAGTTCGGTGTATTTTGCACCCGGTTCGGTATATTTTGCACCCGGGTTCGGTGCATTTTGCACTCAAAATATACTTAGTATATACACTTGAATATTTACATTCTTTCTTCTCAAAACAATTGCTTTTTGAAGTACACTATGCTATACTGTCCATATCAAGTAAAATTTTTTTACTTATTAAAAAAACAAATGAAGGAAAGGGGATGATACTAATGGAAAATGATTGCATACCTGTAAATCGCAAAATTTTGTATAATGATTCCTTAAATTGCAAAGAAAAAATTGCATTGATCATTCTTCTAGACACCGAAGCTGGAAGTATCAGCTATGATCACTTAGCAAAAAAAATGGACGTTACCAAACCAACTGCAATTGCAACAATCAAAAGCCTTAAAGATAAGGGTTTTTTAAAATGTAACTTAAAGCAAAATAGAAAACAGAATGGGAGGACTGTCACAAACCAGTATTTTGTGACGATTTAGCATGGACATAGTACAGAAAAAGGATGTCCGACCATTCACCATGTTACACATAGATTTTTTGGATTGCGAGACGCTCAGTTCCAACGAAAAAATTTTGCTTGCTATTCTGATGCGCTATAGCCATTATGGAAAAAATAGTCCATCAGCAACATTCCCTAGTTTTGCTGGACTTGCCAAAAAAACAGGACTTGCAGAAAAGGTTGTCCGAACTACACTGCAATTATTAGAAGAAAAGCAATTAATTTCTAAGCAAGCTCGCTATCGAAATGGCACAAAAGCACGAGCAGCAAATTTCTATGTAATTCAAGATACTCCTTCGATTTGGAAATCGCTCGAAATATCTTCAGATGATAGTAATCTTTTTGATGATACGATTAAAGAAGCAATTGAATTACTCCAAACCGCAGGATACAAGGTAATGGAAACGGAAAAAAATAAAAAGCATTTTTTTGATGTTGGCGCATCAGAAAAAAATGAATTGGCTTCCTCAAATAATGTAAACTTTACAGAACCAAAAGACATTCGCCCTTTTACGATTATTTATAATGATCTTTTGGATTTTGAAGGACTTCGATCAAAAGAAAAACTTCTACTGATTTTATTGAAAAGTCAAGCGAAAGTGCTGAAACTCCATGCTAAAGAAGCAAACGCTGAAATCGTTTCCACAACAAAATCAGAACAGTATTCCATGGATTTCTTATACTCACATTTTGACTACAAAAGCGTACATATGATAACAATACAGCGGGGATTCTCAACAGATATTGTTGACTCAGTTTTCTCAGTTCTGTATGATACATTAAACAGCTCGATTATCAATATTCCAATTGGAAAAGAGCTAAAACCAACAGTCATTGTGATAAGTAAACTGCTTAAGCTAGATTGCTGGGATCTTCTCTATGTTATCGAAAAATACAACAGCCAAGTTACAGAAATTTATAGTCCAGTAAGATGGATTCAGACTGCCTTATACTTTGCCAGAGAAGAAAATCACCTGAAAACAATAAACCAAATTGCTTACAATATGTCAAGGTCAGACAATATCTAACCGTACAAACAAAATTTTAATATGCTACAAGGGACAGAAAATGCAGCACAAAAATGTTACTTTCCTGTCCCTTTCTCTTTCTAATTCATTTTTTGAAAAGCCAACTTTCTCCATTTCTCCACTGCTCTTTCTATGATATAATTTTAGTATCATTCATATCACAATAGAAAGGCGTTATCATGAGTTTTTCCTTCTCACAAAAGAAGCATTCCTCCGGTGCCCGGCTGATGACCGAAGGAAACATTGCCAAGCAGCTGATTCTATTTGCGCTTCCACTCCTTGTAGGAAATCTGTTTCAGCAGCTTTACAACACTGTTGACAGTATTGTTGTGGGCAATTATGTCAGCAAGACGGCACTCGCAGCAGTTGGCTCTACTGACTGCATTATCAACACCATAATAGGATTTTTCTCTGGTTTATCCACTGGTGCAGGCGTTGTTATCTCCCACAATTTTGGAAGCCGCGATGACAAAGCACTTCATTGCACCGTACATACCACAATCGCACTGACACTTGTGCTTGCTGTCTTCTTTACGATTGCAGGACTATTTTTGTCACCATTTTTTCTTCGTTTAATGGATACACCAGAAGATGTTTTGCCTGAATCTTCCAGATATCTGACAATCTATTTTGCTGGTGTTTCTGGTCTTATGCTATACAACATGGGGGCTGGAATTTTACGCGCAGTCGGTGACTCTACACGCCCACTTTATATTTTGATTGTCTGTGCAGTCACAAATATTATTCTCGACCTCGTTTTTGTAATTGTTTTTCACATGGGCGTATCTGGTGTTGCCTATGCAACAATCATTTCCCAGTGGATATCTGCAATTCTTGTGCTGTCCATTTTGACAAAAGAGACGAATGCTTACAAGCTTGTCTGGAAAGATCTTCGCATTGATAAAGCAACCACTTTGTCGATTCTTCGCATTGGTTTTCCGGCAGGACTTCAGATGGCTGTTACATCCTTCTCAAATGTATTTGTTCAGTCATACATCAACCACTTTGGATCTTCCTGCATGGCAGGATGGACAACCTATGGAAAGCTCGATAAATTCTGTCTGCTTCCAATTCAGAGCGTCGGTCTTTCTGTCACTACCTTTGTCGGACAAAACCTAGGCGCTGGCAATATGAACCGCGCAAAAAAAGGCACTACCACTGCGCTTATTATCGCAATCGGTACTGCCATAATTTTGATGTTTCCAGTTCTTTTATTCGCACCTACCCTGACATCCCTTTTCACACAGGATGAAGAGGTACTTGCCTTTGGTGTTCGTTTCATTCGTTTAATGATGCCATTTTACATTGCGATCTGCTTCAACCAAATATATGCCAATGCACTGCGCGGTGCAGGAAACTCCACCGCGCCAATGGTCATTATGATGGGAAGCTTTATTGTTTTTCGCCAGATTTATCTGTTTATCATATCAAAATGTTTTAACACCATTACATCTGTTGCCTTGGGATATCCATTGGGCTGGATTCTGTGTAGCGTACTTTTGTTCATTTATTATCACAAGGTTGGTTTGCACAGCAAGAAGAAAATTTGATTTTGTTTTTTACACTATGTCCAAACTTAGTGCTGATGTTTGATCAATCCAAATGCCTTTGAGCATTCCATAATCACAACTGGAATAAAAATCAGTCCCAGCGCTTCTAAATACAGCTGTGGAGAAAGCGAAATCATTCCAAACGGAATGCGAAGCGGAGTAAACAACACTACAAGCACCAATCCAATTGAAAGAAGTGCTGCTTTGTTTAGCTTCTGATTGGTAAAGACTCCTATCTTAAAGAGCGAATGCTCTGATCGCATGTTGTAAGCTTGAATGACCTGAGACAGTGATAATACGGCAAATGCCATTGTCTGTCCTCCAGCAAGTTCTCCCGTTCCTTTCTCACCAATGACAAAGGCAAGAAGCGCCAAAAGACCAAACATAAATCCCTGAAGAACAATTCTCACACCAAGCCCATGAGCGAATAATCCTTCGCTTTTGGGCTTTGGTTTTTGCTCCATTACTTCCGGCTCCACAGCCTCCATGCCAAGCGCAATCGCAGGAAGACTATCCGTCACCAGGTTGATCCACAAAAGCTGCATTGATAAAAGCGGTGTCTTATGCCACAGCATCATTGCGGTAAAGACGGTGACAACCTCTCCGATATTGGTTCCAAGAAGATAACCGACCACCTTTTTAATATTGGCATAGATTCCACGGCCTTCTCTGACGGCATCCACGATTGTTGCAAAATTATCATCGGTCAGTGTCATATCAGCTGCTCCCTTTGCAACATCGGTTCCAGTGATGCCCATCGCACATCCAATATCAGCTGCCTTTAGTGCAGGTGCATCGTTGACACCATCTCCTGTCATCGCAACGACTTGACCCTTTCTCTGCCAAGACTTTACAATTCGAATCTTATTTTCTGGCGAAACTCGTGCATAGACAGCAATGTGCTCTACTTGGCTATCAAGCTCTGAGTCTGTCATCGCATCTACCTCGGCACCAGTTAACGCTCTGTCGCCCTCTCTCATAATGCCAAGCTCTCTTGCAATTGCAGAGGCAGTCACCACATGGTCGCCTGTGATCATAACCGGCTTAATTCCAGCCTTTCGACACTCGGCCACTGCCACCTTTGCCTCTTCTCTTGGCGGGTCAATCATACCAACCAGTCCACAAAAATGAAGCTCACTCTCAATGGATGCCATTTCTTTCTCAGTCGGAATCGCATCAATTTCTTTGTAAGCAATAGCCAACACGCGAAGTGCACGCTCGCTCATCTGCTCCATCACACGGCGAGCAGTCTTTAAATCGCCCGAAATACAAAGAGGCTCCATCACATCAAAGCCACCCTTTACAATTGCAATCAGCTTTCCATCCATGCGACAGACAACGCTCATACACTTTCGATCCGAGTCAAATGGTCGCTCTGCCAGACGCGGATACTTTTCAGAAAGCATTTCCTTTGTCATTCCATTTTTATAGGCGGCAAGCACAATTGCAGTCTCAGTCGGATCTCCGATATGCTGTTCCTTATCCCCATCAAACACAATCGATCCGTCACAGCACAGTGTTCCCAGACGAAGAAGTGTCTTTACTTCCTCAGATGGCTTTGCTTCAAGCTTATTAGCCTGTGTTTCCCCATCAAGATATGTTTCTACCAACGTCATTCGATTCTGTGTCAGCGTTCCCGTTTTATCTGAGCAAATGACAGATGCACTTCCCAATGTCTCAACTGCCGGCAGACGACGAATAAGTGCATTTTTCTTAACCATTCTCTGTACACCGATTGACAATACAATTGTAACAATTACAGGAAGTCCTTCTGGAATTGCAGATACAGCAAGTGATACAGATGTCATAAAGATTTCCATCACTTCAAGACCGTTTGCAAGACCAACAACAAAGATAATTGCACATGCTGCTAATGCCAAAATTCCAAGATATTTTCCGAGCTGTGCCAGACGCTTTTGAAGAGGTGTCTGTCCATCATCGGCTCCTTCCAAAAGATTGGCAATCTTTCCCATCTCAGTATCCATTCCAGTTGCTGTCACAACTGCCACAGCAGTTCCATATGTGATGCTGCAGCCTGAAAAAACCATGTTGCTTCTATCTCCTATCGGTGCGTCTGCCTTTGGACAGGCACCTGCATCTTTTTCTGCTGGGACTGATTCACCTGTTAGCGCAGACTCTTCACTCTTTAAGCTGACACTTTGCAAAAGCCTTGCATCTGCCGGAACAAAATCGCCTGCCTCTAAGCGTATGATATCACCTGGCACTAACTCTGATGCATCAATGATTGACTCTGCCTTGTCACGAAGAACACGTGCATGTGGTGCCGACATATTTTTTAATGCTTCTAGTGCTTTCTCTGCACGACTTTCCTGCATAACACCCATTATGGCATTTACAACCACTATAAGCAAAATCAGCAATGGTTCAAAAAAGCCTTCCGGATCACCTTCCACACATGCTACCACAAAAGAAATTGCCGCTGCTGCAAGTAATATCAGAATCATTACATCTTTAAATTGCTCTGCAAATCTCTCCCAATTACTCTTTGATTTCTTTGCACGCAATCGATTCTCGCCATATTGCTCCCGGCGCTTTTTCACCTCCGATGACGAAAGTCCTGTTGCTTCCTGTACATTAAGTTCCTGTAAGACTTCTTGTTTTTCCTTATTATGGTACGTCATACAAAACCCTCCTTCTGCCAGTTTTCTTTTTTATTTCAGAATCAGTTTTTGCTTTCTATCGCTAACTATGCAAAAAGACCCATGTATGCCTTATTTATTAAAAAAGCACACATGAGTCTCATTCTTTAAGATTTGCCAGGCATATGCCGAGTCTGTTGACAAATCACGCAGTCCGCGAACTACTCCCTCACAATATTCAATTGTTCAGAAAAATGAAAGCAGTTTTTCTCCCACTCTGATAGAGTCACTATACCACACCATGTCTAAAAAAGTCAACCCTGATCTTCCAATAAAATCGGAATAAAATATCTAAGCTGTATAAACCACCAATACCAGTCGTGTGAAACATCGCTTCCCCAGAAATCACACCACGCATTAATTTTCTTTTCATCAAAAATACGTTTTAAATTGCGAAGCGTCTGTGCACCGTCATATTCCCAAGCACCCTGACCCACACAAAAAATCATTTTTTTCTGGTTATATAGCCTTATATATGGATGATCAGCCGGCATATTTTCTAAAAAACGCTCTGGCGAGTTCTTATAAAGATTTTCATCACACCAGCCATGAAAAAAGTAATCACTGTTGTACACTCCAGAAAGCGCAAGCATTCCACTAAACAATTCTGGTCTTCGAAGAAATGTAATTGCTGCATGATTTGCGCCAAGACTTGGGCCTGTTACAATTGGCAGCATATTTGATGTGTTTTTTTGCATCAGAATCGGATACACTTCTTCAATAATATAATTATGATATTGCTCTTGTCTTGCTGAACGCCAAGAAAGAATACCATTTTCGCATGACCAGCTTTCTTTATCCACAGAATCCACTGTCACTATTTGAATGCGCCCCTGTTCAATAAAATCACTCAGATGGTAAATGATTCCAAAATCCTCATAATTGTGGCAATTTGAATCCTGCGTTGGAAATCCCAGCACCGTAACTCCCGCGTGACCATAAATACATAGATGCATCTGCTTGTTAAGACATTTGCTATAATGTTCAATATACTCTTTTTTCATTTTTTCATTACTCCTTTGCCATGGTGTCTTCGTCACCATTCTGTCCAAAAATCCTGTCCAGATTTTGCAAAATCACATTCACATCAATCGGCTTTGCAATATGGCCATTCATTCCAGCCTTAATTGCTTTCTTTCGATCTTCATCAAAAGCATTTGCCGTCATCGCAATAATCGGAATATTTGCTTTTTTAGAATCATTTAATGTGCGAATTTCTCTTGTCGCAGTATATCCATCCATCTTTGGCATCTGAATGTCCATAAAGATCAGGTCATATTGATTTCCTGCCTCAGATGACATAATTTCAACTGCTTCCATGCCATCAGCTGCACAGTCCACCTTCATTCCTAAAGATTTCAAAATCTCTGTTGCAATCTCTCTGTTTAGCTCATTATCCTCAACAAGAAGTACTTTTTTTCCTGAATAATCCAAATGTTTTTTTTCTGCTTTTGGGCAAGAAGATTGTTTGTCCTGCACTGTCTTGTTTGCAAGCTCACATTCAAGTGTCACTATAAATTCAGATCCTTCACCTTGTTTGCTTGTTAAGTGTATCGTTCCACCCATCAGATCAACAATATTTTTTGTGATAGCCATTCCAAGACCAGTTCCAGTGATTCCACTCTCAGTAACTGTACGTTCCCTTGCGAATGAATCAAACACATGCTCCTGAAACTCTTTCGACATACCGATTCCGTTATCTTTGATACAAAACGAATATACTGCATATCCTGCCTTTTGAGAAGCCTTTTCTTTTACAAGAATATGTATAGTTCCTCCAACAGGTGTAAACTTAACAGCATTACTTATTATATTCAAAAGAACCTACTTCAAACGAAGCTTATCTGTAATGATATCCTCGTGAACAACATCCTGCATCTTTATCAAAAGTTTTTGCTGTTTTGCATGTACACTCTCCAATATAATCGTTTTTAGATCTTCAAGAACATCCGGAAGATGTACATTAGTCTTTTCGATTTTAACACTTCCACTCTCGATTCTGCTCATATCAAGCACATCATTGATCAGACTAAGAAGATGCTTACCAGATGTACTAATTTTTTCAAGATAATCTCTTATGATTTCGCGGTCATCAAGATGCTCTGCTGCCAGTGATGTAAATCCGATAATTGCATTCATTGGTGTTCGGATATCATGAGACATATTGTTTAAAAAGGCTGTTTTTGCACGATTCGCATGCTCTGCAGATGACAGTGCATTTCTAAGAATGCGATCTTGCTCCTTTAGACGACTCTCTATAGTATCCATATCAGTAAATTCAAGATAACTTTTTTGAAATGATGGTGCAATCATGCTATCTATATATTCTTTTTGAAGCTCATTTGTCAAATTTTCCTTTCTATAATTCGGACCTGCCACATCAGCAGACTTTACCACCTCCAACGTGTTCTTCTTTATGTCAATAAGTAATATAAATGAATATGCATGTCCAAGCGCATTGATAATCTGAAGACGCTTTTGCTCACGCGATCGAGTAGGAGGCGGCTTTCGCCGCCGACCTCTCACACCACCGTGCATACCGTTCGGTACACGGCGGTTCAGTTA